>JABMRW010000058.1 GCA_013202445.1 Deltaproteobacteria bacterium
AATCTCTTAAACCCTTCCCCCATTGAGAAGAAATTAATAGAAGTATCACTTCTGTAGGGCGGGCTGAGTAGGAAGAAGAACGCACGCCCTCTAAAAGTGGGAGGAGTGGGGGTAAAACCCCCCAGAAAGGAGAGTAAAGAGAGGTGAAACCTCTATTGGGCGGGAGGGTGGGAAATAGAACCAACGCTAAAAACCGGGTTAGTCCCCCCCCCTTTTTAATTTTTGATTAAGGAAGCCCCACCCCAAAAATGCTCTACCCCTAAATTTCTCTCTTTTACATAGCCGGAAAAACTTGTGATTATCCGGCGGTAATAGTAGAATATATCCTAGAAAAGCTAGCAAGGGGGGTTATTGTCCCGGGTTGAAGTCTCAGTAAAGCCCAGCCTCCCCGACCCTCGCGGGGAAGCATTAAAAGCCGATATCCGCGACCTCGGCATTGGTACCGTCCAGCAAGTCAGGGTCAGCGATGTCTATCTGCTGGAAGGGGACTTAAGCCGGAAAGAGCTGGAAACAATCTGCCGGCAGCTGCTGGCTGACCCCGTAGTTGAAGATTACTCCACCGCAGAATCACCCCCCACCCCACCGGACGCCCACGCCGTTGAAGTTGCCTATAACCCCGGCGTGATGGACCCGGTCGAAGAAAGCGTCAGCAAAGGCATCCTCGACCTGGGCGTAAAGCACATTGATTCGGTCAAAACGGCCAAGAAATATTATCTATCGGGCAATCTTTCCGCCAGCGATATTGAGCTTATCTCCAGCAAACTGCTGGTCAACAGCGTCATTCAGCACGTGGTCACCAGCGGGGAAAAGGCGGCGCTGCCCCCGGCCAGCTACAGCTTCTCTCTGGAAAAGGTTGAACTGCTCACCCTGGATGACGGCGGATTAACCGAGCTGGGACGGGAAAAACTGGAGCTGAATCTGGACGAGCTAAAGCAAATTCAGGGCTACTTCGCCAGGATAGGCCGTAACCCCACCGATATTGAGCTGGAAACCCTGGCCCAGACCTGGTCGGAGCACTGCAAGCACAAGACCTTCAGTTCCAGGATAAGGCTGGGCGAAGAAGTCATTGATAACCTGCTGAAGAGCACGGTGATGCGGGTGACCGAAAAGCTGGCCAAGCCCTGGTGCCTTTCCACCTTCAAGGACAACTCCGGAGTCATAGACTTCGACGGCCGCTACGCCTTATGTTTTAAGGTTGAGACCCATAACCACCCCTCCGCCATCGAGCCCTACGGCGGGGCCTCCACCGGGCTGGGCGGGGTAATCCGCGACCCGCTGGGCACCGGCCTGGGGTCGAAACCAATTGCCAACACCGATGTATTCTGCTTTGCCCCTCCCGATTTCCCCCATGATAAATTACCCCCCGGCATCCTCCACCCCCGCCGTATTCTCAAAGGGGTGCGGGCCGGCGTGGCCGACTACGGCAATAGAATGGGCATCCCCACCGTCAACGGGGCAATCCTCTTTGACGATAGGTATTTAGGCAACCCGGTGGTGATGTGCGGGACTATAGGCATAATGCCCAAAGAGGCCGCCCAGATGGGCCGGCAAAAGCCGGGTGACCTGGTGGTCGTGGTGGGGGGCAGGACGGGGCGGGACGGCATTCACGGCGTCACCTTCGCCTCGGCGCTGCTCACCGGAGAATCTGAAGAGACCTCGGCCAGCTCGGTCCAGATTGGCAACGCCATCACCGAAAAAAAGATGATTGATGTCCTGCTCAAGGCCAGGGAGCGGGGCCTATACCGGCGTATCACCGACTGCGGCGGCGGCGGGCTCTCCTCGGCGGTGGGGGAAATGGCCGCCGAAACCGGCGTAAAGGTAGACCTGGAAAAGGTGCCGCTTAAATACTCCGGCCTCTCCTACCGGGAGATATGGCTCTCCGAATCGCAGGAGAGGATGCTGCTGGCGGTGCCCCCGGAATCGGCTAAAGAGCTTATTGGCCTCTTTGCCAGCGAGGATGTGGAAGCCACCGTCATCGGCCAATTTACCAGTGATAGGCACTTAAAGCTTTTATATCAGGATAATTTAGTGTGTGACCTTGACATGGAATTTTTACACCACGGCCTGCCCCAATCGGAAAGGAAAGCGGTCTGGCAGCCGGTAAAACATTCTGAGCCCGACTTTGCCGAGCCGCCCGACCTGGCCGAAGACCTGAAGAGAATTTTGGGCTCGTGGAACGTCTGCAGCAAGGAGTGGGTCATCCGCCAGTATGACCACGAGGTGCAGGGGGGCAGTATTCTCAAACCCCTGTCAGGCATAAACAATGACGGCCCCGGCGATGCCGCCATTGTCCGCCCCCTGCTTGATTCCGACCGTGGGGTGATTATCGCCTGCGGCATCAACCCCAAGTACGGGGACATTGACCCCTACTGGATGGCGGCCTCGGCGGTAGACGAAGCGCTCCGGCAGATTATCGCCGTCGGCGGCAATCTTAAAAGAGTGGCCCTGCTGGACAACTTCAGCTGGGGCAACCCGGAAAAGCCGGACCGGCTCGGCGGCCTGGTGCGGGCGGCGCAGGGCTGCGCCGATATAGCTTTGGCCTACGGGGCGCCTTTTATTTCGGGCAAGGACAGCCTCTACAACGAGTACCAGACGGGGACGGAAAGTATCTGTATTCCCCCCACCCTGCTCATCTCGGCCATGGCGGTGATGGAAGATGTCTCCAAAGCAGTCTCGATGGACTGCAAAAAAGAAGGTGACTTAATATATATCGTCGGAACGACCTGTGACGAGTTGGGCGGCTCGCACTACTACGGCCTTCACGGCGCTATCGGCAACCAGGTGCCCAGGGTCAACCCGGAAAAGGGCAAAAAGCTGATGGACAGCTTAAGCGCCGCCACGGAAAAGGGCCTGGTAAAGGCCTGCCACGATTTGAGCGAGGGGGGCATCGGTGTGGCGGCGGCGGAGATGGCCTTCGCCGGAGGGCTGGGGATAACGCTTCACCTGGATAAAGTGCCTCTGGGTGAAGCCATCGCCCGCAATGACACTATTCTCTTCTCCGAATCAAATACCCGCTTCCTTGCAGAGGTAGCCCCCGAAGACAGGGAACGCTTTGAGCAGGCAATGAAAGGGATAACTTTTGCCGCCACCGGAGAGGTGAACAAGAGCGATAAGCTTGAAGTTTATGGCCTCAAAGGGGAAAAAATAGTGGCCGCCCCTCTGGCGGAACTAAAAGAAGCCTGGCAGAAGCCGCTGGGCTGGTAGAGATAGATGGCTAAAGTAAAGACATTAATCTTAAGGGCTCCGGGGACAAACTGCGACGAGGAGACAACCTTTGCCTTCGAGCAGGCCGGCTCAGCGGTAGAACTGGCCCATATCAACCGGCTCGTCGGCGGCGATACATCCCTCTCCCGCTACCAGATAGTGGTCATACCCGGCGGCTTCACCTACGGCGATGACATTTCCGGGGGCAAGATTCTGGCCAACGAACTGAAATTAAAGCTGGGTGGTGACATCCAGCGTTTTGTCGAACGGGGCGGGCTGATACTGGGCATCTGTAACGGCTTTCAGGTGCTGGTGAAAGCGGGCATCCTGCCTCCTGTAGAGAACGGCCAGCGGCTGACCCTGTCCGGCAACGATTCCAACCGCTTTGAGTGCCGCTGGGTCTACCTGCAAATAGACCCAAAAAGCCCCTGTATCTTTACTAAAGGAATCAGCGCCATGTATCTCCCCATAGCCCACGGCGAGGGCAAGATAATGGCGGAAAAGGAAACGCTGGATAAACTTAATGTGGTGGCGCGCTACGCCGATGAGAAGGGCGATATTAAAGCCGGCTATCCCCACAACCCCAACGGCTCGGCGGATAACATCGCCGGTATCTGTGACGCCACCGGGCGCATCTTCTCCCTGATGCCCCACCCCGAGCGCTTCATCCGCTGGACCCAGCACCCGCGCTGGACGCGAGAAGCACCGAGGCAGCATGGAGACGGCCTTGGCATTTTCCTAAACGCCGTGGACTGGGTCAAGCACAGCTAAAAAGGGTTAAAAAGAGAAGGGGCTGGGATTTCATCCCAGCCCCTTTTTGACTAATTAAAACGGTATTATAGCGATACCTGGGGTAGTTCCGCCTGGGCTTTTCTTACTTCTTCCTCGGGATAGGCGTAATCCACCAGTTCACCCGACAGGTATTTCTCATAGGACGACAGGTCAAAGTGCCCGTGTCCGCTATGGGCAATGAGTATGGTCTTGGACTTACCCTCTTCCCGACACTTAAGGGCTTCATCAATAGCTACCTTAAGGTCGTGGTTGGCCTCGGGGGCGCTGATAATACCCTCGGTGCGGGCAAACTGAACCCCGGCCTCAAAGACCTTGGTCTGAGGCACCGCCTGGGCTTCAACAAAACCCAGCCGATGGAGGTGACAGATGATGGGCGCCATGCCGTGGTAGCGCAGCCCGCCGGCGTGAATCGGGGGCGGAATAAAACCATGCCCCAGGGTATACATCTTGACGATAGGGCCAAGGCCGACGGCGTCGCCGTAGTCAAAGGCATACAGCCCCTTGGTCACGGTGGGACAGCTTTCCGGCTCGACGCAGATGATGCGCAGGTCTTTCTTCTTGCCGCTGAGCTTATCCCGAATCCAGGGCAGGAATTGGCCGGCGAAGTTGGAGCCGCCGCCGATACAGCCTACGATAATATCGGGATAGGCATCGGCCATCTCCATCTGCTTGCGGGTCTCCTCGCCGATGATGGTCTGGTGAAGCAGAACGTGGTTAACCACGCTGCCCAGGGAGTAGTGGGTGTCCTCCCGGCTGACGGCATCCTCCACCGCCTCGCTGATAGCCAGACCAAGACTGCCGGGGCAATCGGGCCACTTGGCCAGCATATCCCGCCCCACCTTGGTATCCGGGCTGGGGCTGGGAACGCAGTTAGCCCCCCACACCTCCATGGCGATGCGCCGGTAGGGCTTCTGGTCATAACTAATCCTGACCATATAGACCTTAATTTCTATATCAAATAGTGTCCCGGCGAAGGCCAGGGCGCTGCCCCACTGACCGGCGCCAGTCTCGGTGGCTATACGCTTTATGCCTTCCTGCTTGTTGTAGTAGGCCTGGGCTACCGCTGTATTGGGCTTATGGCTACCCGCCTGGTTGGTCCCTTCGTATTTATAGAAAATCTTGGCGGGCGTATCCAGGGCTTTCTCCAACCGGTAGGCCCGGTGCAAAACCGTGGGCCGCCAGGTTCGGTAAATCTCCAGCACCTCATCAGGGATTTCGATATAGCGGTCGGTGGTATTTACCTCCTGCATGATGCACTCCATGGGGAACAAGGCATGCATGAACTCCGGGGTCGCCGGCTGTTTGGTCATCGGGTTCAAGGTCGGCGGCAGCGGCTCGGGCAGATCAGGCTGGACGTTATACCAGTGGGTCGGCATGTCCTTCTGGTCGAGAAAATACATTGCTTTGTTGAATTTCTTGGCCATTTTTCCTCCTTTGCTTTTTGGTTTCTAATTTATTTAAAAAACCTTGTGCATTTTAAGGGGCAGTTGATGCCGATAATACAACCTGCGGCACTGGGCTGTCAAGCCCGAACTTTATGTGCCGGGTAGTATAGCGGTTGCATAGACAGGCTCACTGGCCTATAATTTCCACTAGTACGATGGCAACTACTAAGGAAAAGACCAAAATCACAGAGCAAACCAGGCGCATCTTAAGCCGCTTTAGCCGCAAAAGAGGCAATCTTATCCCCACCCTGCAAAAGGTACAGGAAGAGCTGGGCTACCTGCCCCGCGAAGCCATGCTGGAGGTCGCCCGATTTCTGGATATACCGGAGATAGACGTCTACGGCGTGGTCACCTTCTACAACCAGTTCCGGCTCAACCCCCCGGGGAAACACTCGATAAGGGTATGTCTGGGCACTGCCTGCCATATGAAGGGCGGTTACATAACACTGGACGCCTGGAAGAGAAGGCTCTCTATTGACCGGGGGCAGACCACCACCGACCGCGAGTTTGACCTGGATACGGTGGCCTGCGTCGGCTGCTGCGTCATGGCGCCGGTAACCGTGGTAGACGATAAACCCGCAGGTCAGGTGGAGCCGACCAAAGTAGACGGCATTCTTCTCTCATTTGAGCGGGAGAGGAAAAAGCGGGGCAAAAAGAAACGGTGAAAGCAACCGGGCTCCCAGGTGTAGCCGCGACTTTCCAGAAAATAAAAAAACACGCCCAGGCGCGCTGGCAGGAGCTTCAAAAGGCCAGGGCGGTGATTATGGTCGGCTCCGCCACCTGCGGCCGGGCCGCCGGGGCTCTGGAAGTGCTCCGGGCATTCAAAAACGAGCTAAAAAAGCACAACCTGGACTGCCCCGTTATCGAAGTCGGCTGCATGGGGCACTGCTACGCCGAGCCGATAGTTATCATAGCTAAGCCGGGCTATCCCTCCATCGTCTACCAGCGAGTCAACCCGGTGATTGCCCAGAGGCTGGTCAGGGAATTTATCCTGGGTGATAACCCCTGCCTTGAGTTCGTCCTCGGCGCTCTGGAGGAAAATAAGCTGGTCCCCGGCCTGGCCGATTTCCCCCGCGCCCAATTCGAGCAAAAGGTCATCCTCAAGAACTGCGGGCATATAGACCCGGAAGATATAGACCATTATATCGCCAGCGGCGGCTATTCGGCTTTGGTAAAAGCCCTCCAGCTAAAGCCGGAACAAATTATTAACGAGGTCAAAAAATCGGGCTTAAGGGGCCGGGGCGGCGCCGGCTTTGCCACCGGGGAGAAGTGGGCAACCTGCCGCCATGCCCCCGGTAAGCCCAGGTATGTCATCTGTAATGGGGACGAGGGCGACCCCGGCGCCTTCATGGACCGGGCTATCCTGGAGAGTGACCCCCACTCCGTGATTGAGGGCATGCTCATTGCCGGCTACGCCGTCGGCGCCGGCCACGGCTATATCTATGTCCGCGCCGAATACCCCCTGGCGGTGCAAAGAACCCGGCTGGCCCTTAGCCAGGCGAGAAAGCTCAACCTGCTGGGCAAAAATATACTGGGCGGCGATTTCAGCTTTGATATTAAACTCTTTCAGGGCTCGGGCGCCTTCGTCTGCGGCGAAGAAACCGCCCTCATCGCCTCGCTGGAGGGGCAAGCGGGCACCCCAAGTCACCGCCCACCCTATCCCGCCGTCAGCGGCCTGGAGGGCAAGCCCACCCTCATTAATAATGTCAAGACGCTGGCTTTTATCCGCCATATAGTTGATAAGGGAGCTAAATGGTTTACCGGCATCGGCACTAAAAATAGCCCCGGTACGGCCGTTTTCGCCCTTGCCGGCAAGGTGGTCAACACCGGGCTGACCGAAGTCCCCATGGGCACCACCCTGCGCCAGGTCATCTTTGACGTTGGCAGCGGTATTCCCGGGGGCAAGCCCTTCAAGGCGGTGCAGATAGGCGGCCCCTCCGGCGGCTGCCTGCCCGAATCGGCTCTGGATTTGCCCATTGACTTTGACTCCCTCGCCAAGGCCGGGGCGATGATGGGCTCCGGCGGCATGATTGTCCTTGACCAAGACGACTGCATGGTGGAGATAGCCCGCTATTTTCTGGAGTTCACCCAGCGCGAGTCCTGTGGCAAGTGTACTTTTTGCCGCCTGGGGACAAAGCAGATGCTGGAAATCTTAAGCGAATTTACCCGGGGCAAGGGAAAGCTCAAAGACCTGGATACGCTTACCGGGCTGGCCGAGGATATAAAAGCGGGCTCACTCTGCGGCCTGGGCAGGACGGCGCCCAACCCGGTGCTGACCAACCTGCGCTATTTCCGCGACGAGTACGAGGCCCACATCAGGGAGGGACGGTGCCCGGCGCTGATGTGCCAGGAGCTCATCGCCTACTACATCATACCGGAGAAGTGCGAGCTTACCTGCGACGCCTGCGTCGGCAACTGCACTGTGGAAGCCATATCCAGCCACCCCAAGAAGAGATATAAAATCATCGACCAGGAAAAGTGCGTCAAGTGCGGCACCTGCCTTACCGCCTGCCCGCCGCAGTACAACGCTATAGTCAAGCTGTCACCGCCAACCGAGGTGCCGAAATGAAAACGGTATCTTTAACCATCGACGGCAAAGAAATAAAAGCCCCTGGAGGGGAGAGTGTCCTCTGGGCGGCGCTGGATAGCAGTATCTATATACCCCATCTCTGCGCCCGGCATGATAATTCGGCCCCGGATGCCTCCTGCCGGCTGTGCTGGGTGGAAATAGAGGGCAGGCTCAAGCCGGTCACCGCCTGCACCGAAACAGTAGCGGAAGGCATGGTGGTAAACACCCGGGGTGCGGCGGCTCTAAGGCTGGCGCGCACCGCCCTGGAGTTACTTTTAGCCAGCAATGTGGTGGACTGCGCCAACTGCGCCAGGAGCGGTGCCTGCGAGCTGCAAAAGATAGCCGCCCACCTCAAGGTCAAGCTTAAAACAAGACGTTTTAAGAAGATTTTACGCAACCTAGAAGTGGACTCCAGCAGCCCGCTCTTTATCTATGACCCCAACAAGTGCGTCCTCTGCGGCCAGTGTATCCGGGTCTGCCGCCAGCGTCTGGGCATCGGCGCCCTCGGTTTCGCCCACCGCGGCTTTAACCGCAGAATGACCACCTTTGGTGACGAACCTATCGGCCAGTCCGAGTGCCAGAACTGCGGTGATTGCGTGGCCGCCTGCCCCACCGGCGCTCTCTGCTTCAAAGCGGCGGCGGCAAAGCTTTAGACCCCGGCCAGCTCCCGGCCCAGTTCCAGCAGCTTTTCCACCCGTGTCATGCTGTCGCTTTCGGCATAGATACGGAGCACCGGCTCGGTGCCGGAGAACCTGATGAGCAGCCAGCTGGTATCGGCCAGGGTGAGGTGAAAGCCGTCGGTGGTGTTTACCTTTACCACCCTAACCCCGCCAATAGATTGGGGCAAATTACCGCTGATGCGCTTGATTATCGTCTGGCGCTGGTCTTCGGGGAAGCTTAAATCCCGGCGCTGGTAGTAGTGAGGGCCGACCTGGCTGTAGAGGTAGTCCAGCAACTGCGAAGGCGTCTTGCCGGTCTGGCGCATAAAGTCCAGGAAATAGATACCGGCCAGTATGCCGTCCCGCTCCGGCATATGCCCGCGGAAGCCGTAGCCCCCGCTCTCCTCCCCCCCGATGATGGCGTTCTCAGCCACCATTACCGGGGCCACGTATTTAAACCCAACCGGCACCTCATAAACGGGCAGCTTATATATTTCGCCCAGGCGGTCAATCATGGTGGTGCTGGTGAGCGTCCTGACTAGGGCCCCCCGCTGCCCCCGAATCTCAAGCAGGTAGAGGCAGAGCATAGCAAAGACCTGGAGCTGAGTGAGAAACTGGCCTTTCTCGTCGATGATGCCGATGCGGTCGGCATCGCCGTCGGTAGCCAAGCCAACATCCGCCCTCTGCTCCCTGACGGTTGCCGATAGCTTGGCCAGGTTAGCCGCAATCGGCTCGGGCTGTATGCCGGCGAATTGAGTGTCGCGTTCGCCGTTTATCTCGATAAGCTGGAGATATTCCCCGCCCAGGAGCCGGTTAAAGTAGCCGGCGCCGGCCCCGTACATGGGGTCGGTAACTACCTTGAGCCTGGCCTGGCGCAGCCGCTCTAGGTCGGTGAGCCTGTCCAGATGGTGGGCATATACGGGGGCAAGGTCGAGGTACTCTACCATCCCCTGTTCTAAGGCTCTGTGCAGCGGCGCTTGCTCTACCTCCCCCGTGGTCAGGGCGCGGGCGATAAGCTTTTCTATCTCGGCAGTAACCTCGGTTGAAGCGCTGGCGCCCTCTCCAGTCTTAAACTTAAAGCCGTTCCACATCGCCGTGTTATGGCTGGCGGTGATGACGATAGCTCCCCCCACCCCCTTATCCACAACGCCGTAGCTGACCACCGGCGTGGGGGTAGCCTTGGGACATAGATAGACCTTTATGCCGTTAGCGGCGGCGACCTCGGCGGCGGCGGCGGCGAAGTCCTCCGAGGCAAGGCGGGTGTCGTAGCCGATTATCAGCCCTCTATCGGCCAGCCCCACCCCTATCAGGTAGTCGGCCACACCTTTGGCGCAGGCGCGCACATTATCCAGGGTGAAATCCTGGCCGATGATGCCCCGCCAGCCGTCGGTGCCGAATTTTATGGGATTATTGGTCAACCCCATCCCCTTTATCCCCTTCCCCTTGCTAAGGGTAAGGGGAAATTATTCTTTAGAAGAGGGGCTTCGCCCCTCTTAAACTCCCCTGTTTATTCTTTGTTGCTAGTCTGCTTTCTAAGTGCTTCCAACTGCCTTTTCCGTTCTTGGATATGGGAGCTAATAGAGTCCATTACGTATCGGATATCATCCTCGCCGACGAACTTTTCAAGGTAACTTGAAGATTCGAAGGCAGTTGAGTATCTATTTAGAATTTTAAAGAGTATGTCAATAACCTCTTGTAGTTGTTGACGTTGTAAGGGATACTCTTTGGAAGCGATTTTACCCGTAAGAAGAAACTGGCGGTCTGTATGAGCAATTACCTTATCTCTCCAAGTGGTCAAGTTATTCACTGTTTGCTCTAACTTTTCAAGTTTCTGCCTATCCTCATTAATTTCCTTAATTGTTATCGGCTCATGAGATTTAGTCCAATGTTCGTTATAGTTCGGTTTCCGCATCATGCGCTGGCGGAAGGCTTCGGTGGAAAACATATCACAGTTTTGCTCTACGAAATTAAGAAATTTCCAAATACTTAGTGAGTCTTCATGCCTATCTAAAATTCTGGATAGAGACAACAATGCATCATCAAGGTGTGCTTTTATAGTAAAGTTGAAGAAATGCGGAGCCTGATTGAGTTCCTTGAGGTGGCTAGATTTATATTTTTCAAGGCGCTCCCACAAGTTCAGATGAGCACGTGCGTGTAGAGTTTCTTGGATGAGCCTATCGTAATATTTTTGGAAATATTCCTCTGCCTGAGCTAAGTCCACCTTAATTTGCCCCCTTTTTTACTTCCCCACCTCTTTCTTTAATACCTCGGCCTTATCCATCTTTTCCCAGGGGAGGTCGAGGTCCTCGCGGCCGAAGTGCCCGTAGCAGGCGGTCTGCCGGTAGATAGGGCGGCGGAGGTCGAAGTAGCGGATTATAGCCTCCGGCCTGAGGTCGAAGTGCTTATCTATCAGCCCTAGCAAGACCTTGTAATCAACCTTGCCGGTGCCAAAGGTCTCCAATGAGATAGACAGCGGGCGGGCAACGCCGATAGAGTAGGAAATTTGGATTTCCAGCCGCTCGGCCAGGCCGGCGGCGACGATATTCTTGGCTATGTAGCGGGCCATGTAAGCCGCCGAGCGGTCGACCTTGGTCGGGTCTTTGCCCGAAAAGGCGCCGCCGCCGTGGCGGGCCACGCTGCCGTAGGTATCGACCAGCAGCTTGCGGCCGGTAAAGCCGGTATCGGATACCGGCCCACCCATCACGAAGCGCCCGGTGGCATTGATATAGAATTTGGTCTTGTCATCTATGAAAGAAGCCGGGATAACGGCTTTAACCACCTGCTTCATGATATCTTGTTCAATTTTAGGCTGGCTGACATCGAGGTTGTGCTGGGCTCCTATCACGATGCTGTCTATGCGCCGGGGGGTGCCGTTGCTGTATTCAACGGTTACCTGCGATTTGCCGTCGGGGCGGAGGTAGGGAAGGGTGCCGTCCTTCCTCACCTGGGCCAGGCGCCGGCAGAGCTTGTGGGCCAGGGAGATAGGCAGGGGCATAAGCTCGGGTGTTTCCCGGCAGGCAAAGCCGACCATCATCCCCTGGTCACCAGCGCCTATCTTATCCAGTTCGTTGGCGGAAGCCGCCTTGGCCTCCCGCGATTTATCCACCCCCAGGGCGATGTCGGAGGACTGCTCCTTGATAGATACCATCACCCCGCAGGACTGATAGTCAAAGCCATATTCGGGGTAGCTATAGCCGGCGTCGCGGACAACCTCCCGCACCACGCCGGGGATTTCAACATAGCAGCCGGTGGTAATCTCACCCAGCACAATTACCAGGCCGTTGGTTACCGCCGTCTCGCAGGCCACCCGGGCGTAGGGGTCTTTGGCCAGGATAGTGTCGAGGATGGCGTCCGATATCTGGTCGCAGAGCTTATCGGGATGCCCCTCGGTAACCGATTCTGAAGTAAGCATATAGGCTGGCGAACTACTAAAACTGCTTGGCATTTTATCTCCTTCTAGGTACCCTGCTCCCAGCTGGCAAGATATCGCTTTTGCTCCAGGGTCAGCTGGTCAATAGTGATGCCCATGGACCGGAGTTTCAAGCGGGCTACCTGTTTATCTATCTCTTCGGGCACGGGGTGAACCTTAATATCCAGGCTCTCCCGGTTTTTCACCATGTACTCCAGGCAGAGGGCCTGGTTGGCAAAGCTCATGTCCATGACGCTGGCGGGGTGTCCTTCGGCGGCGGACAGGTTAACCAGCCTGCCCTCGGCCAGTAAATAGAGGTGGCGGCCGTCCTTTAGAGTGTACTCGTCAACCAGCGGCCTTATCTGGCGCTTACTCTTAGCCATACTCTCCAGGACGGGAATATTTATCTCCACGTTAAAATGGCCGCTGTTGGCGATGATAGCGCCGTCCTTCATCACCTCCAGGGAGGCTTTATCGATGACATGTATATCACCGGTAATGGTAATAAAAATATCGCCCAGTCTGGCGGCTTCGGCGATGGGCATCACCCGGTAGCCGTCCATGACCGCCTCCAGGGCGCGCACCGGCTTAACCTCGGCCACGATTACCTGCGAGCCCAGCCCCTTGGCCCTCAGGGCGACGCCGTGCCCACACCAGCCGTAGCCGCAGACCACCACTTTTTTGCCCGCCCAGAGGATATTGGTGGCCCGGGTGATGCCATCGATGGTGCTCTGGCCGGTTCCGTATCTATTATCAAACAGGTACTTGGTCTGGGCGTCGTTGACGGCTATTATGGGGTACTTTAGCTTCCCCGCCCCCTCCAGGCTGCGCAGGCGGATAACGCCGGTAGTCGTTTCCTCTGTCCCGCCGATGACATTAGCGATTAAATCGGCCCGTTTGGTGTGCAGGGTGGCCACCAAGTCGGCGCCGTCGTCAACGGTGAGCTGGGGTTTATTATCCAGGGCGGTATTGATGTGCTTGTAGTAGGTCTCGTCATCCTCCCCCCTGATGGCGTTAACCGGAATATCATACTCCACCAGGGCGGCGGTGACGTCGTCCTGGGTGCTTAAGGGGTTGGAAGCGCAGAGGATAACATCGGCTCCACCCTCTTTCAGGGTCAGCGCCAGGTTGGCTGTCTCGGTGGTGATATGGAGGCAGCCCGAAATCCGGATGCCTTTAAGCGGCTTCTCTTTGGCGAATCGCTCGCTGATTATCTTGATTACCGGCATCTCGCGTGCAGCCCACTCTATGCGCTGCTTACCGGCTCCGGCCAGTGAAGGGTCTTTTATATCACTGGGAATCTTTTTCATTTTTATCCTTCTTCCTCCTGGACACTAACCAAATTCCCAAAGCGAGCAGTCCCAAAAAACCTATAGCACGTCCAGAGCCAACCCAAGGATCCTTGGCAATCTCAAGTGGCAGTTGGAATATTTGGAGCATAAAAATCCCGTATATAACCCAACATGCAATGATTACCCAGCCCAGTATTTTCACAACAACCTTACCCCCCCCTTTTTTTATGAGTTCTTTTTCTTCCCAAACCCACCCGCCCAAAAAGGCTCCGCCTCTTTTCATCTCTTAACCCCACCCCCCAAGAAGTAATTGATAGAAGTATCACTTCTATAGGGTG
>JABMRW010000059.1 GCA_013202445.1 Deltaproteobacteria bacterium
CTGAGATGTTTCACTTCCCCCGCTTACCTCCACCCAGCCTATGTGTTCAGCTGGGGGTGCTCAAGGTTCACTTGAGCAGGTTGCCCCATTCGGGAATCCCCGGCTATGCTTGCTAGACAGCTCACCGAGGCTTTTCGCAGTCTTGCCACGCCCTTCATCGGCCCTTGATGCCAAGGCATCCACCGCGTGCCTCTTCCCGCTTGACCCACTTCAGATTTGATACTAGTCCACGGATATTCAATTGTTAATGTGCTGGACATAATAAGGCGGCTTGGTGATTCGCCACCAAGCCGCTCTTGGCTTGAGTCACCAATCGCTTATAATTATGTTTCTGCTCTCTTCATAAGCGATAAAATATTATCATACCGTTTTCACTTTGTCAAGCGTACTTTTTCCCTATTTTATCAATCGTTAACAAACTTGTTGACAGCCGCCGAGAGCTGTGGTAATATTACAAATTGTCGCTAGGTAATCCGGCTTACAGCCGTTAGATTGGGTTTTAGTTTCAATCTTCGGCTTCAATGGATGAGTTACGGCTCATCCATTATAATTGTAAGGCAAGGAGAAAAAGAGTGCCAACAGTAAATCAGCTGGTCCGCAAAGGACGCAAACAGATGGTCAAAAAGACCAAAGCTCCGGCTTTGCGCCTCAGCTACAATGCGCTCAAAAACAGAATGGTGCAGGGGAAAGGCTCACCGCAAAAGAGGGGGGTCTGCGTTCAGGTAAAGACCACCACCCCAAAAAAGCCCAACTCAGCACTGCGCAAAATAGCCAGGGTGCGGCTGACCAACGGCATCGAGGTAACCGCTTACATCCCCGGTGAGGGGCATGAGCTTCAAGAACACTCAGTAGTATTAATCAGAGGCGGGCGGGTCAAGGACCTGCCCGGCGTTCGCTATCACATCATCCGCGGCGCCCTGGATGCCAGCGGCGTAGCCAACCGGCGGCAGGGTCGCAGCAAATATGGCAGCAAGAAAGTAGCCCAGGCGGCAGCTGGGGCTACTAAGGCTACCGAAGTATAGGAGATATAGATGTCAAGGCGGGCTCAAGCTACCAAAAGAGAGATTTTCCCTGATGCCAAATACAGCAACGAAACCGTAGCCCGGTTAATCAACAAGGTGATGATGCAGGGCAAGAAGAGCACGGCGGAGAAGATAGTCTACGGTGCCATTGATATTATGGGGCAGCAGGGAGCCAAAGAGGCGGTCAACCTTTTAGAGCAAGCGATAAAAAATGCCACTCCCCAGCTTGAGGTCAAAGCGCGGCGGGTGGGAGGTGCCACCTACCAGGTGCCCATAGAAGTCCGCCCTGACCGCGGGCTATCTCTGGCACTGCGCTGGCTGGTAGCATCAGCCCGGGCCAGAAGCGGCAAGTCCATGGCGGAAAAACTGGCTGCCGAGCTCAGTGATGCCGCCCAGGGGCAAGGAGTAACCATAAAGAAGCGTGAGGACACCCACAAGATGGCCGAGGCTAACCGAGCCTTTGCCCACTACCGATGGTGAGGAGAGGACTGTGACCAGGAGTTTCCCTTTAGAACGAATACGTAATATTGCCATTATCGCCCATATAGATGCCGGTAAGACCACCGTCACCGAAAGGATACTCTATCATACCGGCCGCACCTATAAGATTGGCGATGTAGATGAAGGCACGGCCGTGATGGACTGGATGGAGGAGGAGAGACGGCGGGGTATTACCATCACCGCGGCGGCCACTACCTGTTACTGGCAAGAACACCGCATCAATATTATTGACACGCCGGGGCATGTGGACTTTACCGCCGAGGTAGAGCGGAGCCTCAGGGTGCTGGATGGCGGAGTGGTCGTTTTCGACGCCGTCGCCGGGGTAGAGGCTCAGTCCGAAACGGTATGGCGGCAGGCGGATAGATACGGCGTACCCCGGATCTGCTTCATTAATAAGATGGACCGGGTGGGCGCCAACTTCAACCGCACCATATCCATGATTGAACAGCGCCTCCGCGCCAAACCCCTCACCATACAATTCCCCATTGGCAGTGAAAGCAACTATCAGGGCATTATTGACCTGATAGAAAACAAGGCCTGGAGCTTTGAGGGCGACCCCACCGCACCACCCATAGAAATAGCCATCCCAGAATCGGAACAGGAAAAATGCACTCAAGCTCGCCATACGCTGATTGAAAAGCTGGCCGAAACTGATGACCAGATTCTGGCGACTTACCTTGAGGGCATCACCATCACCCCGTCAGATTTAAGGCAGGCTTTGAGGCGGGTGACGATAGCGGCCAAAGGGGTGCCCATTCTCTGCGGCAGCGCCCTCAAGACCAAAGCCATTCGCCCCCTGCTTGATGCTATTATTAATTATCTTCCCTCGCCGGCGGATATGCCACCGGTAAGGGCTACCGATATCAGGGTCGGCGGCGAGGTTACTCGCCCCGCCCGCGACGACGCCCCCTTTTCTGCACTGGCCTTCAAGGTGGTCTCCGACCCCTTTGTCGGCCGGATGGTCTACTTCAGAGTCTATTCCGGCACGGTAAAGGTAGGAGCGCAGGTATACAACTCTACCCGCGGCAAGAGGGAGCGCATCGGACGCCTCCTAATAATGCACGCCAACCGCCGGGAGGAGACCGACGAGGTCGGTGCCGGCGCTATCGTGGCCACTTTAGGCCTCAAAAACACCTTCACCGGCGATACCCTTTGCCATTACTCCCAGCCGGTGCTCCTGGAAGCCATCCGCTTCCCCGAGCCGGTGCTATCGGTAGCCATTGAGCCCAAGACCAGGGCCGACCAGGACAAACTGGGCGGAACCCTGAACAAGCTGACCGAGGAGGACCCCACCTTCAAGGTAAAGTACGACCGGGAATCGGGGCAGACGGTTATTTCGGGCATGGGTGAGCTTCACCTGGAGTACCTGGTGGGCAGACTGCTCAGCGAGTTCGGCGTCAATGCCAAGGTAAGCCGGCCCAAGGTCGCCTACAAAGAGACCATTACCGTTCCCGTGGAAGCAGAAGGCAAATTTATCCGCCAGAGCGGCGGTCACGGCCAGTACGGCAATATCTTTATACGGCTGGAGCCGATGGAGCGCGGCAGCGGCTTTCAGTTCGTTGACAAGGTCAAAGGCGGGGCTATTCCCAAGCAGTATATCCTGGCGGCGGAGACGGGCATTAAAGAAGCTATGGAAAGCGGGGTGGTCAGCGGCTACCCCCTAGTTGATATCAAAGCCACTATCTATGACGGCAGCTATCACGAGGTTGACTCTTCAGACATCGCCTTCAAGATGGCCGGCTCACTGGCGCTGCGCAGCGGCGTCACCCGGGCCAAGCCCATCCTCCTGGAGCCGGTTATGAAAATAGAGGTAGTTGCACCGGATGAGTTCCTTGGTGATATAATAGGTGACCTCAACTCCCGACGGGGACATATTGAGTCTATAGAGACACGAGACGGGATGGCAATTGTTCACGCCCTGGTACCCTTATCCGAGACTTTCGGTTATACCACCAGTCTCCGGTCACTGACTCAGGGCAGGGCGGTCCATTCCCTGGAGTTCTATCAATATGAGGAGCTGCCGGCGGAACTAGCCGACCAGATAACCGGCAAAGCAGCGGTCGGATAGAAGAGGGTATATGCCAAAACAGAAGATAAGAATCAAGCTAAAGAGTTACGACCACAAGGTATTAGACCTGTCGGCGGAGCAGATTGTAGCCGCCGTGGAGCGGACTGGCGCCGTGGTGGCGGGACCGGTACCACTGCCCACCCATATCAAGCGCTTCAGCGTTATCCGCTCCCCCTTTATTGATAAAGACTCACAGGAACAGTTCGAGATTCGGACTCACAAGCGCCTGATTGATATTGTAGAGATGACATCCAAGACTATAGACGCTCTGAGCAGCCTCAATCTACCGGCTGGAGTAGAAATAGACATCAAGCTATAGGAATAAATCATGGTTCAAGGTATTATTGGCAAAAAGCTAGGCATGGGTCAGATATTCGCCGACGATGGCAAGGTAGAAGCCTTAACCGCCATCGAGGCCGGCCCCTGCGTGGTAATACAGGTTAAGACCAGGGACAAAGAAGGCTACAATGCCGCCCAGCTAGGCTTTGGAGAAAGTAAACGGCTCAACTCCCCCCAGAAGGGGCATCTCAAAAAGCTGGGGCAGTTCAAGCACCTCCAGGAGTTCAGGTTAGCCGATACCGGAGACATTAAAGTAGGCGATAAGATTGATGTCAGCCTGTTCAAAGAAGGCGACCTGGTTAATATTACCGGCGTCTCCAAGGGCAAGGGCTTTGCCGGGGTAGTAAAGCGCCACCACTTTGCCGGCGGCCCCAAGACCCACGGGCAGTCCGACCGCCACCGCGCCCCCGGTTCCATAGGGTCAACTACCAGTCCGGGCCGGGTGTTAAAAGGGATGCGCATGGCCGGTCACATGGGCAATAGCCGGGTGACGGTACGCCACCTGCAGGTATACAAAGCCGACCCGGAGCGCAATCTGTTACTAATCAGGGGAGCCGTTCCCGGAGCTAAAAACGGGTTACTACTAATAAAGAAAGCGGGAGGGGGTAAATAAGTGGAGGTCCCGGTTTATAGCCCCAGCGGTGAGGTAACCAAACACATTGAGATAAGTGACGGCGTTTTTGCCGTGCCCTTTAACGAGGCAGTGGTACACCAGGCAGTAGTCAGGCAGCAGGCCAACGCCCGCCAGGGAACCTCCAGCACCAAGACCCGCGCCGAGGTTGCCGGCAGCGGCCGCAAGCTGTTCCGGCAGAAGCACACCGGCATGGCGCGGGCGGGCAACAAGAAGTCATCGCTGCGCCGGGGAGGCGGCATTACTTTCGGCCCCAGGCCCCGGAGTTACCAACAGGACATGCCCAAAAAGATGCGCCAGCTGGCGCTGAGGTGCGCCTTATCAGCCAAGACCAGGGACGAGGAGCTAAAGGTCCTGGAAGAGCTGAAGTTTGACCAGACCAAGACCAAACAGATGGCGCAAATTTTAGTGGCGCTGGGGATAGACTCCACCGCCCTTATTGTGACCGATAAGCCGGAGGAAAATATAATCAAGTCAGCCCGCAACCTGGCCGGGATTAAGACCATACCGGCCAATATACTAAACGTGGTTGACATTCTATCCTATAAAATGTTACTTATGACCGAGTCGGCGGTACGCAAGGCAGAGCAGCTGTGGGGCCCCCAGAAAGCGGAGATTTCCGGGGTAAAGCTGTGGGGAGGCGGCAATGCATCTATATAATGTATTACAACGCCCGTTAATAACCGAAAAGAACTCGGCCCTTCAGGCCCAGGGCAAATACACCTTTGAGGTAGCCAAAGAGGCCAATAAGGAACAGATTAAACGGGCGGTAGAGAAAGCATTTAAGGTCACCGTCACCGGGGTCAATGTGATGACGGTGCCCGGTAAGAGGCGCCGGATGCGGGGCCGAGAGGTACTGAACCCGTCGTGGAAAAAGGCCCTGGTCACCTTAAAGCCCGGCGACAAGATAGAACTATTCGAGGGGGTATAAGTGCCACTAAAGCAATATCGTCCAACCTCGCCCGGCCGGCGGAGCATGACCGGCTCCAGCTTTGAGGAAATAACCAAAAGCAAGCCGGAGAAATCGCTGCTGCTACCCCTCAAGAAGAAGGGAGGGCGCAGCAACCAGGGGAGAATCACCGTCCGCCACCGCGGCGGCGGCGCCAAGCGCCGGCTGCGCATAATAGACTTTAAAAGAGATAAGCTCGGCGTACCGGGCCGGGTAGCGGCTATTGAGTACGACCCCAACCGCTCCGCCCGTATCGCCCTTATTTTCTACGCCGATGGGGAAAAACGTTATATCCTGGCCCCCTCCGAACTCAATGTGGACGATGTCATAAAATCAGGCGAGGGTGCCGAGTTAAAACCGGGCAACGCCCTGCCCTTAAAGCTAATCCCCACCGGGACGATGATACATAATATTGAGATGCAGCCGGGTAAAGGGGGGCAACTGGTACGCAGTGCCGGAGTCTCCGCCCAGCTAATGGCCAAGGAAGGCGAATACGCCCTAATCAGAATGCCCTCCAGTGAAGTGCGGCGTATCCGCAGCAACTGTCTGGCCACAATCGGGCAGGTGGGCAATCTTGACCACCGCAGTATCAGCCTGGGCAAAGCCGGACGCAAACGGTGGATGGGCTGGAGACCCACGGTGAGGGGTTCGGCAATGTCCCCTCGCGACCACCCCCACGGTGGGGGCGAAGGCAGGTCGCCGATAGGAATGCCCGGACCCAAGACACCCTGGGGTAAGCCGGCTTTAGGCTACAGGACACGCAAGCCTAAGCCTGGAGATAAAATGATAGTCAGACGCAGGGGGAAGTGACTTAAATGTCAAGGTCAACTAAAAAAGGCCCAGCCGTTGATGCCAAACTGATGAAAAAGGTCGATGCGCTGAGCCGCGCTGAGGAAAAGACGATAATAAAGACCTGGGCTCGCTGGTCCACCATCACGCCTAAGATGGTCGGTTTTACCATCGGCGTCCATGACGGACGGAGGCATGTGCCCATCTATATCACGGAAAACATGGTAGGGCACAAACTGGGTGAGTTCGCTTCTACCCGAACCTTCAGGGGACACGTGGGCAGGGGAGAGAAAGCTGCCCCGAGGAAAAGTAGGCCATAAATGGAAGTAAAGGCTATATCTAAAGACACCGGTATCTCGCCACGCAAGGTACGCCTGCTGGTAGACATGGTGCGGGGCAAGAGGGTAGATGAGGCACTATCCCTGCTCAAATTTACCCCCACCCCCACCGCCAGGGTGGTAGCCAAGGTGGTGAAATCAGCGGCGGCCAATGCCGAAAACAACTTCCAGATGGACCCCGCCGATTTAAAGATTGTAGGCATCTTTGCCGATGAGGCTAGAACCATGAAAAGGTTTCGCCCCCGGGCCCGGGGACGGGCCGCCCCCATCCTCAAGCGTTCCAGCCATATAACGGTTATCGTTGCCGAGGAGGAGAGTATTGGGGCATAAAGTACATCCTTTTGGCTTTAGAATCGGCGTCATACGCGACTGGCAGGCCAAGTGGTATGCCGAGAAGGACTACGTCGCCTTCCTGCAGGAAGATATGAAGCTCCGCCAGGCCATCCAGTCCCGGTATACCGAAGCCGGCATCTCCCTGGTGGAGATTGAACGCCAGTCGAACAAGGTATCGGTAACCATACACACCGCCCGCCCCGGTGTGGTCATCGGGCGGGGCGGACAAAGGGTTGATGAGATGAGGCTCATGCTGGAGAATCTTATTGGCAAGAGGATTCAACTCAACGTCCTTGAGGTGCAACAGCCGGAACTTGATGCCTACCTGGTAGGCAGGGCGATAGCGGAACAGATTGAACATCGTGTTGCTTTCCGCCGGGCCATGAAGCAGGCATTATTCCGCACCATGCAGTCGGGGGCTAAAGGGATAAGAATCAGCTGCGCCGGCAGACTGGGCGGCGTCGAGATAGCCCGCCGCGAGGTTACCCACCAGGGGCAGGTGCCCCTGCACACCCTGCGGGCCGATATTGATTACGGATTCACCGAAGCGCACACCGCCCTGGGCCGGATTGGCATCAAGGTTTGGATTTATCGGGGCGATATTCTCCCCGAACCCAGCCTGCTGGGAGCTGAGGAAGCCCCGGCCGAAGGGGAAGAAGCCGAAGCGGCAGAAGCCAAGACCCCCACCCCACCAAAAAGGGAAGCAAAACCAAAAGCAGAAAAACCGGCTGAGGCAGTAGCCCCACCAGCCAAAATCAAGCCCAAGGCCGAGAAAAAGACTAAAGAAAAGGCAGAGGTAGAGGTAGCCGAAACCAAGGCCGAGAAAGAAACCAAGAAAGAGGCAACCGAGGCCAAAGCAGAGGCAAAAACCTCAAAGCCAAAGACAAAGAAAACCACCGCCAAGACAAAACCGGCGGTAACCGAGGATAAAGAGGAGACAGATGCTACAACCCAAGCGGGTGAAGTACCGCAAGAGCCATAAAGGACACCGCCGGGGTAAAGCCCACGCGGGCAGCAGCATTGAATTTGGCGACTACGGTTTGCAGGCGCTGGAATCGGCCTGGCTTACCAGCCGGCAGATTGAAGCGGCGCGCCGTGCCATCACCCATTACATCCGCCGTGGTGGTAACGTCTGGATTCGTATCTTCCCCGATAAACCGGTAACCAAAAAGGCGGCGGAAACCCGCCAGGGCGGGGGTAAAGGCGCCCCCGACCACTGGGTAGCAGTGGTTAAACCGGGCAGAATTTTATTCGAGATGGGCGGAGTCAGTGAGGCGGTAGCCAAAGGGGCAATGCGCCTGGCCTCACACAAACTCCCCATAAACAGCAAATTCGTGATCAGAGAAACGGGCGTATCCGTGGCTAGCGATGCCAAGGAGGCAGCTTAGGGTGAAGATTGAAGAGATTAGAGCTTTAAGCGATAAAGAGCTGGACAAACAGCTGGAGGAAGCTCATCAAGAACTGTTTAACCTTCGCTTTCGCCTGTCGACCAAGCAACTGGTCAACCATCGCGAGATTCCACGGGTGAAAAAGGTAATTGCCCAGCTCAAGACAATAATGAAAGAAAGAGAGCTAGCTAAAAGGTAACGGCCTATGGAAAACAAGCGTAAATTCAGGCTTGGCCAGGTAGTCAGTGACAAAATGGACAAGACAGTGGTGGTGGCGGTAGAAACGCCCAAGCGCCACCCGTTATATAAGAAGACCATGAAGAGAGTGGTCAAGTATAAAGCTCACGACGAAAAAAACAAGTGCCGGGCTGGAGACAAGGTAATAATTGTGGAAACCCGCCCTCTTTCCCGGGAAAAGCGGTGGCGGGTAGCCGAAATAGTAGCCAAGGCCGAAGTAGTGGAAATTTCTCCTGAGGAAATAACCCGGGAAGACCTGGCCAAGGTTATGCCGGAGAAAAAGCCCAAGGAAAAGCCTGAGGTCAAAGCTGAGGAAGAAACCAAGAAAGAAGAAAAGGAAGAGGCAACCGAGGCCAAAGCGGAGGAGAAAGCTAAAGAAAAGGCAGCCGAGCCCAAGGCCGAGAAAAAGGCTAAAGAAGAAAAGGTGACCGAGCCTGAGCCCGAAGAAAAACCCGCCGAAGAGACAAAGAAAGCCGAGCCAAAGGCCGAGAAAAAAGCTAAAGAAGAGGCAGAGGACTAGGTTAAGATGATTCAATCCTATACCAGGCTCAAAGCAGCCGATAACACCGGCGCCCGAGAAATTATGTGCATCACCGTTTTAGGCGGAACCAGGAGGAGATACGCCCACGTCGGTGACGTTATTGTAGCCTCGGTAAAAAAGGCCATCCCCCGGGGGGCGGTCAAGGAGGGGGATGTAGTCAGGGCGGTTGTTATTCGCTGTGCCCAGCCCTACCGGCGCCCTGACGGCTCCTACATCAGGTTTGATGAAAATGCGGCGGTGATTTTAACCGATAAGAACAACCCCAAGGGAACCAGAATATTCGGACCGGTAGCCAGGGAGCTGAGGGACAAGAATTTCGCCAAGATTATCTCGCTGGCACCCGAGGTGGTGTGAGACAGGATGAATATTAGGAAAGACGATACGGTACTGGTCATTGCCGGCAAGGACAAGGGCAAGAAGGGCAAGGTGCGCTTTGCCTTCCCCGATAAGAAGCGGATACTGGTGGAGGGAGTAAACTTCATCAAGAAGCACAGCAAAGCCAAGGGAGCAGCCAAGCAGGCGGGCATAATCGACCGGGAGGCGACAATCCCGGCATCCAATGTTATGCTGCTCTGCAGCAAGTGCAATCACCCGGCCAGGGTCGGCTTCCGTTCCCTGGCCGATGGCCGAAAGGTGCGGTTCTGCCGCGCCTGCGGCGAGGTAATAGACTAAATGTCAGAACTTAAAGAAAAATATAAAAAAGAGGTCGTCCCCCAGCTCATGGAGCTTGGCGGGTACAAGAATATAATGCAGGTGCCGCGTCTGGAAAAGGTGGCACTTAACATCGGCCTGGGCGAGGCGACTACGAATGCCAAGGCTCTGGAATCAGCCGAGAAGGATTTAGCGGCTATTGCGGGGCAGCACCCGGTTATAACCCGGGCCAAGAAATCCATTGCCGCCTTCAAGTTAAGGGAAGGGATGACCGTCGGGCTAAGAGTGACCCTAAGGGGAGAGCTCATGTATCATTTTCTGGGAAATCTGATAAACGCCGCTCTACCCCGGATGCGCGAGTTTCGCGGGGTTTCCCCCGGCTCCTTTGACGGCCGGGGCAATTACACCATGGGGTTCAAGGAGCAGACCCTCTTCCCCGAAATAGACTACGATAAGATAGACAAAGCGCGGGGACTGGAGATATCAATTGTCACTACGGCCAAAACCGATGAAGAAGGTAAGCAACTGCTGGAATTACTGGGCATGCCTTTTGCCCGAGATTGAGGTGGAATGGCTAAGAAATCAAAACTAGAAAAATGCAAGCGGCCGCCCAAATACAAGGTACAGCAGCATAACCGCTGTTTCCTGTGCGGCCGGCCCCGGGGTTACATCCGCCAGTTCGGCCTGTGCCGGATTTGCTTTCGCAAGCTAGCCCTGGCGGGACAGGTTCCCGGGGTAAGAAAGGCAAGCTGGTGAGGGAGATATGGCTGTAACCGACCCGATAGCCGATATGTTAACCAGAATACGCAATGCCATTATGGCCGGGCATGACTCTGTCCTGATGCCATCCTCAAGGACCAAGATGGCTATTGCCCGCATCCTCAAAGAGGAAGGCTTTATCGCTGAGTATGAAGTGCTCAGGAGCAAGCCGCACCGGTCAATCAAGCTCTACCTCAAATACGACGATAAAAGTAAGCCCATCCTCTCTGGGCTGGAGCGGGTAAGCAAGCCCGGGCTGAGGATATACGTGGGACAAAAGGAGATTCCCCGCGTCCACGGCGGTTTAGGCATCGCTATCATTTCCACCCCCAAGGGGGTAATAACCGGCAAGCAGGCCTGGCGCCAGGGAATCGGCGGTGAAATACTATGCTACGTATGGTAAATAAATACCGGGGTGATATACATGTCTAGGGTAGGTCGGATGCCAATACCGGTACCCGATGGGGTAAAGGTAAGCATCGAGCAGGACTCGGTCACGGTAAGCGGTCCCAAAGGGGAACTCAACCGCCGCTTCAACCCGGATATAACTATCGTCCTGGAAGATAAAAACCTGATAGTATCCCGCCCCGATGACAGCAAGGAGCACCGTTCCCTGCACGGACTTACCCGCAGTCTGCTGGCCAACATGGTACAGGGGGTAAGCGGCGGCTTTGAGAAGACCCTGGAGATAGTGGGAGTTGGCTATCGGGCGGAAAAGGCCGAGGATAAGCTAATGCTTAGGGTCGGCTTCTCCCACCAGGTAGAGGTAACTCCCTTACCCGGCGTCTCGCTGGACGTAGAGCCAGGCAATCGCATCAAGGTCAGCGGAATTAACAAAGAGGTAGTGGGCGAAATGGCCGCTGAAATCAGAGCCATCCGTCCCCCCGATGCCTATAAGGGCAAAGGCATCAGATATGCCGGCGAGGTAGTCCGCCTTAAAGCCGGCAAGGCCGGCAAGGCTATAGGGCAGAGGGCATAATGAACAAAGGCGAAGCCAGAATAGCACGCAAAAGAAGACACCTCCGGGTCAGAGCCAAATTATCCGGTAATGCTTCCCGGCCGCGGCTCTGTGTCTTTCGCAGCCTTAACCACATCTACGCCCAGGTTATCAATGACGAGCAGGGGCACACGCTGGTCACAGCTTCAACCCTGGACCAGGAGATAAAAAACGGGGCAGACAGCCAGGCCAAGTCAGCCAGAGCCGGGCTGGTCGGTTCCCTGGTGGCTAAACGTGCCCTGGATAATGGAATAAAAGAGGTAGTCTTCGACCGCGGCGGCTACAAATATCACGGCAGGGTAAAAGCCCTGGCCGAAGCCGCCCGACAGGCAGGACTGAAATTTTAGGGGGAATATTAAAGTCAGTGAAACAAGCCATAAACAGAATAGACCCCGCTGAACTGGTACTCAATGACAAGCTGGTTTATATCAACCGGGTGAGCAAGGTGGTGAGGGGAGGCAAACGCCTCCGGTTCAGCGCCCTGTCGGTAACCGGCGATGGCCACGGGCATGTCGGCATTGGCGTTGGTAAAGCCAACAGCGTGCCCGAGGCAATCAACAAGTCGGGCGCCGTCGCCAGAAAGAACCTGATTAAGGTTCCCTTAGCCGGGACAACCATCCCGCAGGCAGCGACGGTCAAATTCGGGGCGGCCCAGGTGCTGCTAAGACCGGCCTCCCCGGGCACCGGCATCATTGCCGGCGGCAGTATCCGGGCGGTGGTAGAGGCCGCCGGAATTAAGGACATTCTCACCAAATCGCTGGGCAGCGCCAACCGCATTAACACGGCCAAGGCTACCATACTCGCCCTCAGCCAGCTCAAAGAACCCGAAGCAGAGCTGGCCCGGCGCCGGGTAACCGCCAAGGTTGAGGGGAAGGTAAGCGGTGGCTAAGCTGCGTATCACCCAGATTAAAAGCGGCATCGGCTATCCCCAGGACCAGAAACGGACGCTGAGAGCGCTGGGGTTCCACCGGCTAAACCAGAGTGTTACCCAAGACGACCGCCCCTCGGTACGGGGTATGATTAACAAGGTGAAACACCTGGTTAAGGTAGAGGAGACAAGCTAATGCTACAGGAGAAACTCTCCCCACCCCCTGGCGCCAAGAAAGCCAGAAAACGGGTGGGGCGCGGCGATGGCAGCGGGCACGGCACCTACTCCGGGCGCGGCAGCGGGGGACAGAAGTCCCGCGCTGGCTACAAGATGCGCCCCGGCTTTGAAGGCGGGCAGCTGCCGTTAATCAAGCGCCTTCCGGAAAAGCGCGGCTTTCACAACCCCTTCCGGACGGAGTACACCACGGTAAAAATCGGCCAACTCGGCATCTTCGAACCGGAAAGCGAGGTCACACCGGAGAAACTGGTCGCCGCTAGGATAGTAAAATCGCTGCGCCAGCCAATCAAGATTCTTGCCGGAGGTGAAATCAGCCACCCCCTTGTGGTAAAGGTAAACAAGTTCTCGGCCGCGGCTAAAGCCAAGATAGAAGCCGCCGGCGGTAAAACGGAGGAGATAGGGAATGAGGCCCAGACAGACTAAGCCACGGCTGCTGCAGGCCATGATTGATGCCTTCAGTCTGCCCGATTTAAGACGGCGCATCCTCATCACGCTGGGCATCCTGATTGTCTTCCGCTTCGTGGCTCACGTGCCTCTTCCCGGCGTAGACCTCGGGGCGCTGAAAGAGCTGTTCGATAGCAATGCCCTGCTGGGCATGCTTGATATGTTCAGCGGCGGTGCCATGAGGCGTCTTAGCGTGGCGGCGATGGGGGTTTACCCCTACATCACATCGTCAATTATCATGACGCTGCTGGTACCGGTCATCCCCCAACTGCGAGCCCTCTCCCAGGAAGGGGAGTCGGGTAGAGACAAGATTAATCGTATCACCCACTGGCTGACCGTCCCCATGGCCGCTATGCAGGGCTACGGGCAGCTCATCTACCTCCAGAGCCAGGGTGTTCTCGGCAGTGCCGCGGCGCTACCCATGGCCTCCATGGTAATATCCATGATCGCCGGCACCATGTTCTGTGTTTGGCTGGGTGAGCGTATTACCGAATATGGTATCGGCAACGGCATATCGATAATAATCTTTGGCGGCATTGTCGCCGGCTACTGGCAAACGACGGGCCAGGTTTTTATCGCTGCCGGACAGGGGCAATGGCTGGGAACCGTTGTTTATGTTATTATCGCCCTACTCACCACCGTTCTCATCGTCATTTTTACCGAAGCCCACCGCCGCATCCCCGTCCAGTACTCCCGCAGCGTCTTCCGCGGCGGGCGGATGTACCGGCAGTCAGGCTCAACCCACATCCCACTGCGGGTAAACACCGCCGGCATGATACCCCTCATCTTTGCCATGTCACTGGTCATCTTCCCCGGTACGGTCGCCAGCTACTTTGCCGCCCCGCAGGGGGCTGACCCTAACTTCGCTAATCAAATTATGGCCTGGTTTAGCCCCAGTGCCGCACTGCCCATGGGATTATTCTACTGGGGGCTCAACTTCCTGCTGGTAGTTGGTTTTGCCTTCTTCTATACTCTGATTATTTTCGAGCAGCAGGACCTGCCCGGCACCCTGCAACGGCAGGGGGGCTTTATCCCCGGAATCCGCCCCGGCCCCCACACCAAGGAATACCTGGACGGGGTGATAAAGCACATTACCTGGGCGGGAGCTCTCTTCCTAGCAGTAGTAGCCATAATGCCCTTCTTCGCCAGGGAAATAAGCAACGTACAGGTAATACAGCTATCCAGCATGGGCTTGCTAATTGTAGTCGGCGTCGTCCTGGATACCATGAAGCAGATAGAAGCCCAGCTGGTAATGCGGCGCTATGAGGGTTTCATTAAATAGGGATAAAGGTGTATATTATTTTTTTGGGCGCCCCCGGGGCGGGTAAAGGAACTCAGGCAGGTGAACTGGCCCGGGAGTTAGGGTTAGAACATATCGCCACCGGCGACCTGTTCCGGCAGGCGCTGGAGCGGGGAACCGATTTAGGCCTAAAGGCTAAATCTTACATGGAAAAGGGGGTGCTGGTTCCCAGCCAGATAACCATAGGTATGGTTCTGGAGCGCCTCTCAGCACCGGACTGCACAAAAGGGGCAATCCTGGACGGCTTCCCCCGCAATCTGGAGCAGGCGGAGGCCCTGGATAAAGCCCTGAGGGAGCAGGGCAAGGCGATAGACAATGTGGTCTATATTAAGGTCTCCGAGGAGGAGTTACTAAAGAGATTAAGCGGACGCTGGATTTGCCGCCGGTGCCAGGCACCGTGCCACGCCACCGACTCTCCCCCCAGGGTCTGGGGGAAGTGTGATAAGTGCGGCGGCGAGCTCTACCAGCGCCCCGACGATAACGAAGTAAGCGTCAAGAAGCGGCTGGAGGTCTACCTCGCCGAAACGGCGCCGCTGATTGACTATTACACACAGGGGAGTAAACTAATAGAGATAGCCGGCGAGGGGGGCGTGGCTGAAGTGGCCAAGAGAATAAAGGCCGCCCTGCCGGGAGAGCGCTAAAGCCTAAATGGGCATAATTATCAAATCGGAGCGAGAAATCGCCATTATGCGCCAGGCGGGCAGGATTGTAGCAACAGTGCTGAATATTTTGATGAAACAGATAAAAGAGGGAATGAAAACTAAGGAACTAGATATTATCGCCGGCCGAGAGGTAGAGAGGCTGGGGGGGAAACCCTCGTTCAAGGGTTACCGGGGGTTTCCGGCCAATCTCTGCGTCTCGGTAAATAACGAGATAGTGCACGGCATTCCCGGGGAGCGCGCCTTACGACAGGGCGACATCGTCTCCCTGGACATGGGAGCCACCTTTAAGGGCTTTCAGGGCGATGCCGCGGTGACCGTAGCCGTGGGGGAAATCAGCCCCCAGGCAAGAGAGCTGGTGGCGACCACGGAAGACGTGCTCAAAGCCGGCATTGCCGCCGCCCGCTCCGGAGCCAGACTGGGGGATATATCGGCCACCATACAGAACTATGCCGAAGCCAAAGGCTATTCGGTAGTGCGCGAGTATACCGGCCATGGCATCGGGCGGGAGCTGCATGAGGAGCCGCAGATACCCAACTTCGGACCGCCGGGAACGGGGCCAGAATTAAAGAAAGGCATGACCCTGGCCCTGGAGCCGATGGTCAATGCGGGCGACTGGCGCACCCGGGTCGGTGACGACCAGTGGACGGTCTTTACCGCCGACGGCAGCCTTTCCGCCCACTTTGAGCACACCATCGCCATTACCGACGGGGAGGCGGAGATACTCACCAGCCTGGAAGGAGTTTATGCCTAAGAAAGAGGCGATTGAGGTCGAGGGTACGGTAGTCGAACCGTTACCCAACGCCATGTTCCGTGTAGAGCTGGCTGACGGGCACAAGGTGCTGGCTCACATTTCTGGTAAAATAAGGTTACATTATATTAGAATCCTGCCCGGAGACAGAGTTCTCATAGAGCTCTCTCCCTACGACCTGAGCCGGGGAAGGATTACATATCGGTTCAAGTAGCGGGGTTTATGATGAAGGTAAAAGCTTCAGTTAAAGTAAGATGTGAAAAGTGTAAGATAGTGAAACGGCGCGGCATGGTCAGAGTAATCTGTTCCAACCCGCGGCATAAGCAGCGGCAGGGATAGCCGCACTTTAAGCAGGAGGCTATAGATGGCACGTATTGCCGGAGTGGATATACCAAAAAACAAGCAGGTCTGGGTCTCACTACAGTATATCTATGGCATAGGAAATACCCTGAGCCATAAGATTCTGGCACAGGCCGAGGTTGACCCAAGTACCAAGGTAAGCGACCTGACTGAAGAAGAGGTCAACCGCTTGCGCGAGATTATAGACAAAGGGCATAATGTTGAGGGCGAACTGAGGAAGGAAACCGACCTCAACATCAAGCGCCTCATTGAGATTGGCAGCTATCGGGGCAGCCGGCATCGCCACAGTCTGCCGGTCAGGGGACAGCGCACCCGGACCAATGCCCGTGCCCGGCGCGGCACCCGCAAAACAGTAGCCGGCAGGGGCCAGCGGCGCGGCACGACCAAGAAGTAACCAGGGGTAGTTAAACGGAGGTAGAATGGCACAGAAGAAGCGTACTAAAACCAGAAGGCGGGAACGGAAATCGATTCCGGTAGGCAAAGCCTACATCCAGTCCACCTTCAATAATATTATCGTAACCCTCACCGACCCGCAGGGCAATGTCATTGCCTGGGGAAGCTCAGGCACCGCCGGGTTCAAGGGCTCACGTAAAGGCACTCCCTACGCAGCGCAGCTGGCCGCCCGCGATGCCGCCAGAAGAGCCATGGAGCACGGCCTGCGCCAGGTAGAGGTTTTTGTCAAGGGACCGGGCAGCGGTCGTGAGGCGGCTATCCGTTCCCTGCAAGCTTCGGGTCTGGCCATTACCAGCATCAGGGACGTAACGCCAATTCCGCATAACGGTTGTCGTCCGCGCAAGAGGAGGCGGGTGTAAAACCATGGCAAGATACACAGAAGCCGTTTGTCGGTTATGCCGCCGTAGTGGCGATAAATTAATGCTTAAAGGGAGCCGGTGCTTCAGCCCCAAGTGCGCCATGGAGCGGCGGCCGAAGCCGCCGGGGCAACAGCCCATGCGCCGGCGCCGGCTTTCCGACCGCGGCATACAGCTGCGGGAAAAGCAGAAGGCCCGCTACAGCTACGGCATTCTTGAAAAACAATTCCGCCGGTTCTTTGCCGAGGCCGAAAGGCAGTCCGGCATCACCGGGGAAAACCTGCTGGTCCTGCTGGAGAGGCGGCTGGACAACGTCGTCTACCGTCTGGGCTTTGCCGACTCCCGCGCCCAGGCCCGCCAGCTGGTGATGCACGGGCACATTATGCTCAACGAGCGCAAAACAGATATACCCTCCGCCCTGGTCAAGGAGGACGATACCATCAGCTGGAAAGAGCGCAGCAGCAAGACCGAATATTATAAGCAACTGGTTCCCAGCATTGAAAGCAAGATTATTCCCGGCTGGTTGAGCCTGGACATGGAAAAACTAATCGGCCGGGTGGCGTCTCTGCCCACCCCCGACGACATTGAGATAAAAGTCGAATGGCAGAGCATAATCGAATACTACTCCAGGTAGGTCAAGGAGGCAGGTTTTGACTGGTCTAGCCATAGCCAATATCGAGTGTCTGGAAACTGAAGAGAACTTCGGCCGTTTTCGCGCCGAGCCTCTGGAGAAGGGCTTCGGGGTAACCCTGGGCAACGCCCTACGGCGGGTGCTCCTCGGCTATCTCCCCGGGGCGGCCGTGACGCGGGTCAGAATTGAGGGGACTCAACACGAATTCTCCACCATACCCCTTGTCAAGGAAGATGTCACCGAGTTTCTGCTCAATGTCAAGGCGTTACGCTTAAAATCCCTCTCCGGCCAAGCGGGCAAGCTGATACTTGCCGTGGAGGGGGAGGGGCGAGTTACCGCCGCCGATATTGAGCCCTCTACCGACTTTGAAATCGCCAACCCCGAGCTCTACCTGGCGACCCTGGACTCGCCGGAAGCCAAGCTCTATGCCGAATTTGACGTGGAACTGGGTGAGGGCTATCAGGAAGCCGAGTCCAGCGACGACCTGCTCATCGGCACCATTCCCATAGACGCCATCTTCACCCCCATACGCAAGGTCAATTTCACCGTTGAGCCGACCCATGTCGGCGAGGAGACGGGCCATGAGCGGCTGGAGCTGGAGGTATGGACTGACGGCACCATATCACCGGTGGACGCCGTCAGCCAGAGCGCCAGCATTCTCTCGGAGCAGCTGGCTCCCCTTATTGACTACTCCCGCGTTTCCCGCCTGGAGGTGGAGAAGGAGTTCATCCGCTCCTCCATCCCTGATGAAACCTATAATATGCTGGTGGAACAGCTGGACCTGTCGGTGCGCACCATGAACTGTCTGCGCCGCGGCGGCATCACCACCGTGGGAGAACTGATAAGCAAAGGCGAAAGGGAACTGCTCGCCCTGCACAATTTCGGGCAAAAGTCCAAGCTGGAGGTAGATGAACGGCTGGAGTCACTGGGGTTATCGATTACCCCCAAGGCCGAGGAGGAAGCCGGTGAGAGCGAGGAAGAGGAGGAAGCGGCATGAGACACCAGATAGCCGGTAGAAAACTGGGACGGTCATCAGCCCACCGCAAAGCGCTGTTTCGCAACCTGGTCACCGACCTGCTCAACCACGAGAAGATTACCTCCACCGAAGCCAAGGCCAAGGAAATACGCGGCCTGGCGGAGAAGATGATTACCCTGGGCAAGAAGGGCGGGCTCACCTCCCGCCGTCAGGCGCTTGCCTTTATTTTAGATGAAAAGATAGCGGCCAAGGTCTTTGACGAGCTGGCTCCCCGCTACGCCGAGCGCCCCGGCGGTTATACCCGCCTCATCAAGCTGGGCCCCAGGCTGGGCGACGGGGCGCCCATGGCCAGAATTGAGCTGGTGGAATAACGGAGGCAGCAGTTTGGCAAACGGCACTCAGATTTTACTCATTATAGAATACGACGGCACCGGCTACCACGGTTTCCAGTGGCAGAACGGGCTTCCCTCTATTCAAAGGGAGGTAGAGAAAGCGATAAAGAAGCTTACCGGGGAGAGTCGGCGGGTGATATCCGCCAGCCGTACCGACGCCGGAGTCCACGCCAAAGGTCAGGTGGTCGGCTTCAGAACAAGGTCAGAGCTGCCCACACGTAACTTTGTTAACGGGCTAAATCACTACCTGCCCAGGGATATTGCCGTAAAGGCAGCTTATAGAGTAACCGATGCCTTCCGTATCCGGCGTGACGCCGTCAGCCGCGAATACAGCTACAATATATTAAACAGCCCCACCCGCTCCCCGATAAGGGAAGGCCGGGTCTACCAGGTGGCTAATCCGCTCAGCATAGAGGCGATGAACCGGGCTGCTCAGACCCTTATCGGCAAGCATGACTTCGCCTCATTCGTCAACGGCGACGGCAGCTGGCTTGAGAGCACGGTAAGGAATGTATCCAGAGCCGAAGTGGAAAGAGACGGGGAACTGGTCACCTTCCACATAGCGGCAAACTCCTTCCTGCCCCACCAGGTGCGCACCACGGTAGGTGTGCTAATCAGGGTTGGGCAGGGCAAGATGAAACTTGACCAATTTCATAGTATAATTAAAGCAAGACTGCCGGGAACGGCGGGGCCTACTGCCCCTGCCTGCGGGCTGTGTCTTGACCGGGTAAACTATTCTGTTCCCCTAGAGGAAGAGGCGTCATGAAAACCTATAGCACCAAGGCTTCCGATATCCAGCGCCAGTGGCATGTCCTAGATGCTTCGGGCAAGATTCTGGGCAAACTGGCCACGCAGGCGGCAATCTTGCTCCTGGGCAAGCACAAGCCTATATTCACTCCCAATCTGGATACCGGTGACTTTGTGATCATCATCAACGCCGAAAAGGTCCGTTTCAGCGGCGGCAAAGAAGAAAAGAAGGTATATTACCGGCACTCCGGTTACCCGGGAGGGCTAAAAAGTGTACGCCTGGAAGAAATGATGCAGGCTGACCCCACCCGGGTGATCGAGCACGCCGTCAAGGGGATGCTGCCCACCAACCGCCTGCGGGCGGTCAGGATGAAAAAGCTCAAGGTCTATGTCGGTGAGGCTCATCCTCACCTGGCTCAGACCGGGACTAGCAAAAAGGAAGACTAAGTGGCTAAAACAGATAAGAAAAGCTATTTTTACGGCACAGGCAGACGCAAGACTTCTACAGCCAGGGTAAGGCTGATGCCGGGCACCGGTGAAATCATCGTCAACGGTATCCCCTACGAGGAGCGATTTCCCCGCCCCGCCCACCGCTGGGCAATAACCAACCCCCTCCTGGTCACAGAAAACCTGGGTAAGTACAACACCGTGGTCAAGGTAGAGGGCGGCGGTATAACCGGCCAGAGCGGCGCCATCAGTCACGGCATCGCTCGGGCGCTGGTAAAGGCCGACGAAAGCCTCAAGCCGGTACTGCGCCAGAACGGCCTGCTGACCAGGGACCCCCGGGTCAAAGAGAGAAAGAAGCCCGGGCTCAAGCGGGCGCGCAAGGCACCTCAGTACACCAAGAGGTAATATTGCCCCCGACCGTATTCTCTTGACGCCTCATTATTTAAGCAGGTATAATCCCCTTGCATCATTCTATATGCCGAAGTGGCGGAATGGCAGACGCGCTACGTTCAGGGCGTAGTGTCCGTA
>JABMRW010000060.1 GCA_013202445.1 Deltaproteobacteria bacterium
CTTCCTGAACCAGGCGCTATTTGCATCATTGACTCGGCAATGAGGAGTTGCTCGCTGGCGGGCACCTGGTCGCTGACGATAGCGTAATGAAGGTCGTAAGCCCACCAGTCGACACGGTTTGTTCCTATGATGCCGGGCTTTTTGTGGATGGTAGTTTTTTCACCTTCCATGTCACGTGGCGGCCCGCTGACAACGGGTTCGGGAACCAGCATCACATCAAAGGTGGCATAATGCACTGTCGCGCCTCTGGGTTCGTCAGAGGTAAGTGTCAGCCTGACGAACGGCGGCTCGGTACCCTCGGGCAGGTAAGCGGGAAGCTGGATAGCGATAGGAAACTTTACGGCTTTCTGTGCTTCCTCCAGTGTCACCATGCCGGGCGGTAAGGGCGGTGGCTCTTTGAATCTTAGCTTGATGCTAACAGATGCTTTGTCCGATTTCTTCTCACCGTCGGCCGGGTGGGTATAGTAAATATCAAAGGTCAGCCGGTAGTAGGCGGGTTCCGTAATAGCCAGGCTCGGCGGAGGCGGAAAAGGTTCTTCCTCTGTTGGTGGCGACCAGCGTGGCCAGGAGGGTGGTGGGGCAGTGGAGCTTACCTTGACGTCGGCTTTTACTTCAATTCCTTCGCCAGGAGCCAGGCTGAATTTGTCCGGGCTAATACGCACACTTACCCCCGGCAGTTGCGTCTCTATCTGGGAGACGGATACCTCCATTAGCTTGAGAGCCTGCGATGTTAAGCTGATGGTTACGGTTCCTGTTTCTCCCTGGGGGACAACAATGCTTTCCGCCGGGTATATTTCCGCCGCGAGCATATCTTCCGGCGGAGGGACTACCGATTCCGCAATCCTGGCCAGTTCTTTGGTGGGAATGTCTTTCTCTGCTGACAACACCAGCCTACGTCCGGGTCTGACAATCCAGGAGAGGTCGTTATGGTCATCCCCCTTTTCCAGCATGCCGTAGCCATCGCCAATCTGGACTCGCTCCGCCCAGGGCATTTTCAGACCGCCCACATCATGCCAGTAGATGGTAAGGCGCATTTTCTCGTTGTACCTGCCATCTTCCTGAACCAGCTCCTCGTCAGAGATAAGCATGACCACAATCCACTCTGTGAAGCTCCCGGTATCCTTCAGATAGACCCCGCGAACCTCATAGCCATCAGGCAAATACGCCGGTGCATGCACGGGCACTCCGATGAGTTGGCTGGCTTCCTCCAGGGTAGTCCGCTGGAAACCCTCAAGTTCCAGATCACCTGATGTCCCGCCTGAAGGAGCGGGGCCGGGGCTTGGGGTAGGCTGAGGCAACGGTGATGGTTCCTGACCGTCTGGACGACAGCCGCCGTTGAATAACAGGAGTAAGGTCAAAATCAGTATAGTTATAGCAATGAGTTTTCTCATTTGGCACCTCCGACTACTCCAGCGGTATCCTGAACTCCCAAGGGCCTCCCCATTTGTCGCCGAGCCTGGTTATTACAAAGATAAGCTCTCTGGCGTCAGCCGGCACCGGGTCACGATAATTGCCTTCACGTCCCCACCTGAGCTCGATGCCATCTTCCGTGTAGCGGGTATTGGCGCTCCTGGCATCCTTGACGGTGCCGTCAAATACATACTGGGCGTGTTCATCAAGAGCCATTTTCCACCAGACTTCGTCATAACTCGGCAGCGGGTTGTCAGGCGAAGTCAGCAAGACGAAGAAGCTGGCGCCCTCCTCAGTGAGCTCCACACGTTTGAGGGTGATGACAAGGTCAACCGGTATTACCTCGTTCTCCACTTCTAAAGGTAGGCCGGTTGCGGTTTGAGATTGGTTTAACTCAATAACTTTTTCCATGGCCCCCTGGGGATACTGAATAAGAAACAGCCTGTTCCTGCCTCCTGACCTCCACTCGTTTTCCTGAGCGGTCTGTGGGCGGACGGTATATTCAAACTCACCGAAGTACCAGCCCGGCGGTGACTGCTCTCCGTTTTCATCTCTCTGGTCCCAAGTAAAGCTGTAGACTGCGGTCTCACCGACCGCCAGTTCCCGTTCTTCGTCGCCAGCATTGAAGGTATATATCACCCTGGCATTATCCTCTCCAGACTCCGGCAGGACGAGGCTTAAGTTCGGTGGCATCTGGGTGATGTCAACCGGTTCCACAGATTCGTTGGTCAGCCTTACCTCGATTTCAACCTCATCTCCAGGCATATAGACTGTCTGGGAAGGGACAAGGTCTATCTGGACAGAGTAAGTGGCGGTTGGCGGTGTTACCGGCCCCGGTGGCACTCCCGGCGGACTTATCGGTCCCGGTGGTGGTGCAGGGGCTGGTGCCGGGGTGGGACTCGGCGTTGAAGGAGGAGTTGGTGCTGTTTCTTTGGCACAGGCAACCGGCATAGATAGCAAAAACAACACTAGCAGTCCCATTATTATCTTTCTCATCTTTAACCTCCTCTACTACTCCAGCGGTACCCTGAACTCCCAGGGACCTTCTACTGTATATTGAGGGTCGTCCGGCGAAGTGCTGACTTTCATGGAAATAATCTTGAAGACAAGCTCATGAGCGTCGCTCGGAACAGGGTCGAGTGTACCCTTGGGTGTCGTGCCTCCCCAGATAAACCTGGTCCCGTTTTCCATGTAGTCCATCATGGGATGAGGAAGGATCACAGGAGCGCCGCCGTCAATGCGATATTCGGTAGCAGCATTCCAGAACGGAGAACTCTGTACGGTCGGCGGATAATCGGGTTGTGTCACGAAGGCATATACCTTCATCTCCCTGGAAGTTAGCTCGACTCGCTCAAGGGTAACCGTAATATCGTTCACCGTCCGTGACTCATTCACTTCGATAGTCTTTTCCATGGCGCCCTGGGGATGTTGAATCAGCACCATAGCCGAGGAGCCCAATCCTATTTTACCGTCAATTGGTCTAGGGGAGTCAGGAGGCTTCCAGGTGATATCGTACCAGCCAGGCGGCACCTGTTCTCCATTTGTGTCCTTCTGGTCCCATACAAAATCCGTAATTGTCTTTTCGTCAGGTTTTGTGTCTACCCGCTGCTCGGCGTCTACCTGGGAATACAGAACCGGAGCTGTATCCAAATGTTTGGTGACGTGAATTTGCGGCAGGTATTCTAAAGTAACCGGGCTGGTGGTAACGTTGGTGAAGACAAGCTGCACCGCCACCGGTTCGCCCGGCAGATAACGGGCCTCA
>JABMRW010000061.1 GCA_013202445.1 Deltaproteobacteria bacterium
ATCAACCTCACCCCCTGTGTCCCCCTCTCCACTCTTGGAGAGGGGGAGAGAGAAGAAAAAGGGGCTAACGCCCCTCTTAGACACCCCATTTTTTGTTGAAGACATCCCCTTATCCCCACCCCCCGTTTTAGGGAGTGTTAGAGAGGTCTGACCTCTGTAGGTGGGTTAGGGTGGGTAGCTAAACACCCTCTAAAAGCGGGACGAGACCCTTTTTCCCCCACCCCTTCGTTTTTTCTCTTGCCCAGTCTCCCCCTTTCATAAAGGGGGACTAAGAGGGATTTTCCCCTCTCTTTTCCCCCGTATGTTGAAGCCTTGAGCGCCATCAGCTATAATCACAGGGTAACGTATCTAAATTTCCGCAAGGAGATAACTTTGCTAAAAGACCATAGCTGTGGCGAATTGAGGAAAGAGGCTGTCGGTGCCAAAGTTACGCTGGCGGGCTGGGTTGACCGCCGCCGCGACCACGGCGGGCTGATTTTTATTGACCTGCGGGACAGGGAGGGCATAACCCAGGTTGTCTTTGACCCGGAAACCTCAGCCGACTGCCACAAGACAGCCAGCGAGATGCGCGGCGAATACGTAATCCAGGTCACCGGCGAGGTCTCCCCCCGCCCCAAAGGAACCGAGAACCCCAGGCTGCCCACCGGCGATATTGAGGTTATCGCCCGCAGTGCCGTTATACTCAATGCCTCCAAGACACCGCCCTTCTATATCAACGAAGAGGTAGAGGTTGAGGAAGGCTTAAGGCTCAAGTACCGCTATTTAGACCTGCGCCGCCCCCGGATGAAGAAGAATCTGGAGCTCCGCCACCGGGTGATTAAGTTCGTCCGCGATTTTATGGATGCCAGGGGCTTTATTGATATTGATACGCCTATTTTGACCAAGAGCACCCCGGAGGGGGCACGCGACTACCTGGTGCCGAGCCGGGTTCACCCCGGTAAGTTTTACGCCCTCCCCCAGTCGCCCCAGCAGATGAAACAGCTGCTGATGGTGGCCGGCGTGGAGAAGTATTTTCAGATTGCCAAGTGCTTCCGCGACGAGGACACCCGCGCCGACCGCCAGCCCGAGTTCACCCAGCTTGACCTGGAGATGAGCTTTATTGAAGTGGACGATATCCTCAAGCTGATGGAGGAACTGTTCACGGCGCTGGTTAAGGAGATTAAGCCGGAAATGAAGGTGCTCAAGCCCTTCCCCCGCCTCAGCTACGCCGAGGCTATGGAGCGCTACGGAACGGACAAGCCCGACCTCCGCTTCGCCATGGAGCTGGGGGACCTGACCGAGATTGCCGCCCGGACCGATTTCACCGTTTTCAAGGACGTTATCGCTAAAGGTGGCAAGGTTAAGGGCATCCGCGCCCCCGGCTGCGCCGGTTACAGCCGCAGTCAGCTCAACGAGCTTAACCGTCTTGTTCAGGAGTTTGGCGCCGCCGGCTTATTAACAATGTCGCTGGGCACCGAGGGTGGTGATTTAAAAGATTTGACCATGGAAGAGGTAAAATCGGTAGCCGCCCGCTTTATGACACTGGAGCAGGTCAGGCAGATGGCGCAGCGGTTGGGGGCAAACAAGGGGGACCTGCTGCTCATCGTTGCCGGCGATCAAAAGCTGGTTTATACGGTTCTCGGTGAGTTGCGCCGGCATATGGGGCAAATACTCAATCTGGCCGCCCCGGATTTGTTCGCCTTCGCCTTTATCCAGGACTTCCCCCTGCTCAGGTGGGACGGGGAGGCCAGGCGCTGGGACTCGGAACACCACCCCTTTACCGCCCCCTGGGAGGAGGACATCCCCCTGATGGAAAGCGACCCGGAAAAAGTGCGGGGCAAGCACTACGATGTCGTCGGCAACGGCTACGAACTGGGCGGCGGAAGCATCAGGATTCACACCGGTGAACTGCAGAGAAAGATTTTTAGATTACTGGGCTATAAAGATGAAGAGATAGACGCCCGCTTCGGCCACATGCTGGAGGCGTTTGAGTACGGGGCGCCCCCCCATGGTGGCATCGCCCTCGGCCTTGACCGCGTTATCATGCTGCTGGCGGGGGAGGAAACCATCCGGGAGGTTATCGCCTTCCCTAAGAACCAGAGCGCCGCTGACCTTACCTTCGATGCCCCGTCGTCGGTCAGCGAGCAGCAGCTGGCTGAGCTGCACCTGCGTCTTAGAGAGGAAAGATGAAAGTAACCAGAGAGAAAGAAGAAGACAGGCAGGTATTTCTGCGCATTGAGCTGGAAAAGCCTGAGGTAGACCAGGCCCTTGAGCAGGCTTACCGCCGCCTGGTCAATAAAGCAAATATCCCCGGTTTCCGCCAGGGGAAGGCGCCGCGGGCGGTGCTGGAGCGCTATGTCGGCAAGGACGGCCTCCTCGAAGACGCCATAGATAGCCTGCTCCCCGAGGTCTACGAGCAGGCGCTCAAGGAAGAGAAGATTGAGGCTATCGCCAACCCCAAGATTGAAGTCGTCGAGAGAGAGCCGGTGGTTTTTACGGCGGTGGTGCCGCTGGAACCCACCGTTGAGCTCGGCAAATACAAGGGCATAAAGGTCAAGCCGGAAAAGGCGGACGTAACCCAGGAAGAGGTCGACGCCGTCATAGAACAGCTGCGCCGCCAGAACGGCACATGGGAGCCGGCGGAGCGCCCGGTAGCCTTTGAAGACATGGTCACAATGGATGTAGAAAGCCTGGTGGAGGACAAGCCCTTTATCAATCAGCAGGGAGCCCAGTATCAGGTTAAGCAAAATCAGCCCCTCCCCACCCCGGACTTCGCCGAACAGCTGATAGGCATGAAAGTCGGCGAGGAGAAAGAGTTTAAACTCAAGCTTCCCCAAGACTATTCCCGGCCGGAGCTGGCGGGCAAGGAAGCCGGTTTCAAGGTAAAAGTCAACGAAGTAAAGCAGCAGCTGCTCCCCAAGCTGGATAAGGAATTCGCCGGGCTGGTCAGCCCTGATTTAAAGACAATGGCTGCCCTCCGAAAGCGGCTGACCAACAATCTCACTATTCAGGCGGAACAGAAAGCCGGGGAGGCGTTTGAGGACAAGGTAATTGATGCCGTTGTTGACTTGAGCAAGGTGGAGTTCCCGCCGGTTCTGGTTGATTCGGAGCTGGAACGCCTTATTGAACAGCAGGCGCGGTGGATGCAGGAAAGCGGCCTCAAGCTGGAGGAGTACTTAAGCCGGATTAACAAGACGGAAGAAGAACTGCGGGAAGAGATGCGCCCCGTAGCCGCCAAGCGGGTGACCCGCACACTGGTGCTGGGTAAGGTGGCTGAGGCGGAGAAGATTGAGGTCACTGACGACGAGATAACCGCCGAACTGGAAAAGCTGGTGAAGGGTTCTGATAACAAGGCGGAGATGAAAGAAAGAATGAGCTTGCCTCAGGTTCGGGGCTCAATGGAGCAGATGCTGGCTACCCAGAAAACGGTACAGCGGCTGGTAGAAATAGCTAAAGGCTCGGTAAATGCCAGGAAAAAATGATACCAGGGTGGTGAAAAGCTTTTGCCGTATGTGCTCCAGTTGCTGTGGCATAGACGCCCATGTCGCTGGCGGAAAACTGGTAAGAGCCACCCCCTGTCGGGTGCGAAAAATCGGTGAATAAGTTATAATTATTTATATAAAAAGATAGCGGGAGAAAATAAATGAATATCCAATCGATGAATATTATCCCCGGCGTGGTTGAGAGCGGGCCCAGGGGCGATAGATTTTGGGACATATACTCGCTGCTGTTAAAAGAGCGCATAGTTATGCTATTCACGCCGATTGTTGACCAGGTGGCTAATGTTGTCATCGCCCAGCTTCTCTACCTGGAGCGAGAGGACCCGGACAAGGACATTAGTATGTATATTCAGAGTCCCGGCGGGGTTATCAGCTCCGGCCTGGCCATTTACGATACCATGCAGCTTATCCGCCCCGAAGTGTCGACTATCTGTGTCGGCATGGCAGCAAGCATGGCTACCGTGCTCCTATGTGCCGGCGCCAAGGGCAAGCGCTATGCTCTGCCCAACGCTACTATACACCTGCACCAGGCGGTTGGCGGCGCTCAGGGGCAGGCGGCCGATATCGTGATTGCGGCACGTGAGATTGCCCGGCAACAGGATGTACTCAAGGATCTTATCGTCAAACATACCGGCCAGCCGCTGGAGAAGGTGACTCATGATACCGACCGTGACTTCTACCTTAACGCGGCGCAGGCAGTTGAGTACGGCATTGTTGATGAAGTCCTGGCCAAGCCCAAAGACAAAGAGAAGAAGCTATAGCTATTTATTATAGAGCTGGCGGTAGCGCCGGGTCAGTTCCTTTAAGGTGGGTAGACCCTCTCTCGCCCCTATTTTACTGATGCATAACTTGGCGGTAATATCACCCAGCCGCCCGCATTCCTCTAAATCCTTGTTGTTAACCACTCCGTAGAGAAATCCGGCGGCAAAGGCGTCGCCGGCGCCGGTGGTATCCGTTCTCGCCCCGGTGTCTGACGGTTTGATAATATATTCGTTATTGGCATCTCTGATATAGCCGCTGGCGGCGGTATTTTTCAGCTTAATCCCCTTACCCAGGGTAACTACTACTCTCTGGCAACCGGTTTGCAGGCACTCTGCCGCCCCCCCGATAACCCCCTCACCGGTCAGCTGCTTTATCTCATCTTGATTGATAAACAGTATATAGGTCCGGCGCAGTATCGGCGCAAGGGCCTGGAAACCTTTAGCGGCGTAAAGCGCGCCGGGGGTAAAGCTGAGCCTGACCGAATCATCCAGTTTGTCCACCAGCTCCAGGGACATTTTGAACTGCTTATCATTAGCGAAAGAAGAAAGGTGGAGTATTTTGGCCCCGTTTATATAGCTCAGGTCTATATCTTTAATGGTGAGCAGGTTATTGGCGCCGGGCAATACATAGAGGGAGCGCTTGCCTACCTTATCGCTTAAGCATATTACCGAGCCGGTTGTGGCTTTGGGCTTTATCTTTATTTGGCCGGTGTCCACCCCCACCGCCTCAAAATCCTTGAGCAGTATCTTGCCCTCGTCGTCATCGCCGACGGCGCCGCCGAAGCCGGCGCTCACTCCCAGCTTCCCCAGTCCGTAGATGGTGTTGGCCGCCGAGCCGCCGGGAAAGACCTCCACCGCCTCTACCACCGCCTCGCCGTCGTCGAGGATGCGGGCTACCTTATATATATGGTCTATATTTAGCGCCCCCACCCCGACTATTTGTATATTCATGGCATTACCCCAGCTTGCCGGCTTCCTCTCTAACTATGCGTCTAATCTTCTTATGCGCCTCGATGATATCGTCTATGTCTTTTCTCCCCGCCAGCCAGTGGAAGTAGTTCTTGTCCTCCTTGCCCCGCCATTTCTCCTTGTATTTCACCACCCTCTCCGTCCAGCCCCGCTTTTTCTTCTGCCACGCCTCCAGCACCGCCTGCAGGTCGCTGATGTGGGTGGAGGCAAGGCTCATGGTGGCGTAGGGGAGGGCGTACTCGTTGGCGTTAAAGGCGATGGCCAGCCCCTTGGCTTCTTCCACCGCCTGGAGCATCCTGAAATCGGTGATGCTGTCGCCGATGACCACCCAGTTGGACAGGGGCTCGTCGTATTTATCGGCAAATTTATTCAGGGCGGCTACCTTGCGCCGCCCCCCCACCGGCTTCACCTCCCTTATGGCTTGGCCCAGGTCGGTGGCGGGCAGCCTCTCCCGGAAAAATTTGTCCAGGCTCTGCTTGATTCGCTCGTCATCGTCAACTGGCTTCATGGTCAGTATATCGTCTTCCGCCTGCTGCATTAACCCTTTTTCCTCAGGGCTTAAGGTTGCCCGGAGTTTATCCAGCGGAAAGGCGGTGCAGGCAACGTTATGGGTGTAGATGTCCAGCTTCTGGGTGATGTGCGTGGCGTATTGCTCGTAGCTGGTGCTGATGCAGAAAACCTTCCAGCCGCTGGACTGCAGCCAGGAGATAAGCTTTTCGGCGCCGCCGGTTAAGCTGGCTTTAGCCGCCAGTTCGGCGATGTTATCCCCGGAGATGTTGTGCAGTATCAGAAAGGGCACGATGAGCGCCAGCGTGTCCCCCGGCTCGTAATCCTCCCTTTCCTCCAGCGTCAGAAGGTCGTCGTAGCGGCTGATAACCTCAAAGACTTTATCGCCGTTGGGGAAGAGCTTCATCAGCTCGTAGGCGTTATCCTGGGGGGATAGCGGTCCCTCAAGGTCAAAACAGATAAAGTTAGCCATTATTTCTCACCCCGCCCCTTTTTATATCTATTCCCGCCCGCCGCCCTTTTATGGAAACGGGCTAAAGCCCTTTTGCCCTACTCCCCAAAAGAAATTGATAGAAGTATTACTTCTATAGGGTGGGAGGGTGGGAAAGTAATACGTACTCTAAAAATCGGGCTATACTCCTCTTTTACCTCATCCTTTTTTAAATAGCTTATCAAGCTCGCAGGTTAGATTATACCCCTTAATGGCTCTGCTGTCTGCACCGATAACTTTTCCCTTCCTTATCCTCACCTTGCCCCGGCTGAACGCCTTCAGGGTAGATATTATCAGGGGAAACTCACGGGCCAGTCCCTGTTTGCGGATGAGCTTGAACAGGCGGTTACTTTCTCCCTGCCCCTGCTTGATTTCTTGAGAGGACTTCCCCTCTATTTCCCGCCAGTATTTATCAAACGGCTCGCCCCGGATAGAAAAGGTGCAGTAGGCTACCGGCGGCCCCTCGTCCAGCTCCGGCGTCACCAGGTGCATCATCACGCCGGTTTTCTTAGCCTGGCTTTCAATCAACTGCCAGATTACCTCCTGCCAGCTGCCTTTAGGCCCGCCCTGAACCGCCGGGTGGAGGTTAATCATATCGTATTTCCGGCACATCTCCTCGCCGACGATGAGCATGTAGCCGGCCAGGACGTCCAGGTCGGCGTCGAATTCTTTCAGCCGCTTCATCACCTCGCGGTCGTAATCAAGCCGCCACTCCTCCCCCCGCTCGGCTTTAAAATTATGTGAGGAAAAGGAAACAAGGGGCAGGCCGTAGCTTTTAACCAGTCTGTGGAACAGGTCGCTCTGTTTCGATTCGCCGGGTTCGCGGTTGCAGAAGACGAAGGCAATCTCGGCCTGTATCTCGCCCAGGGCTATGCTCCGCTGCGCCACGGTGAGCAGGTCCCGGGCGGCTTTATCCCGCCCGGTGGAAAACCAGCCCAGTCTCTGTACCGGCTTTATCTTAGCCATCGCTTTCTCAGCTTGTTCCAGATACTGGCGAAGTGGATGAAGGGGTTGGTGGTGTGCCCGTGGATTTTGCCCATGGCAAGGGCTTTGAGGAAGTCATCTTTCCCCTCGAACTCGGGCATTTCAACATAGGCGTTACCTATTTCCCGGAGGGTGTGGGCGTCACTGCCGACGCCCTGGACGATGCCGTGTTTTTTGGCGAAGGCACGGACTTTGGCCGATTGCTGCGGGGGCAGGGAGCGGGCGTTGAATACTTCTATGATGTCAATCTGGTCGGCGATTTCATTCAATATATGATTGCGCAGCGCCGACTGGCGGAAGAAGTCAAAGGGGTGGGGGACGCAGACCAGCCCATCCTGGGCTTTGATACGGGATATGGTTTCGGCCACCGATAGCCCGCTGGGTATGGTCTCTTTTAGGAACATGCCCATGATTTCGCCGTGGGGAGTCAGGATTTCCTCGGCGACTATTATGGTAAAGGGGGCCGTTTTCTGCAGCTTCAGCGCTCCTTCGGTGGTGCCGTGGTCGGCGATGGCAATGCAGTTTACCCTCTTCTCAATACAGCGCCCGACTATCTTGTCCAGGGGCGTGCCGCAGTCCAGGGAATATTCGGTGTGAACGTGAAGGTCAACTTTAAGCAATTTGGCTCTAGCTTACCCTCTCCAGGTACACGCCGGTGCGGGTGTCAACCTTAATAACATCCCCGTTATTGATAAACATGGGCACCTGGATGGTGATGCCGGTCTCCATCTTGGCCGGTTTGTTGCCGGCGGTGGCGGTGTCCCCCTTGAAGGCGGGACCGGTATCCGTCACCTCCAGCTCGACGGTAATGGGCAGTTCCACCCCCACCAGCTCCCCCTTGTAGGTTGATACCTCCAGCGACATCCCATCTTTCAAATAGTTAAGGATATCACCCAGCTGGCCGGAGTCGATGGGCATCTGCTCAAAGGTCTCCTGGTCCATAAAATAATAGGCATTGCCGTCGTTATAGATGTATTGCATGGCCCGGGATTCCAGGCGTGCCCGGGCAAATTTCTCACTGGCCTGGAAGGAACGGTCGATGTTATGGCCGCTGCGTATATCGCGCAGTTTAAGCCTCACCTGGGCGCTGCCACGCCCTACCTTGATGTGCTGGTAGTCCACCACCTGGTACAGCTTGCCGTCTAGTTCTATGGTAATCCCTTTTCTCATTTCTCCGCTGTCAATCATCTTGGTCTCCGTAGTCTTATTTCCGGGCTTTTGAGATTTCCCTTATTTTACCTGCTTCCATTATAACCAGATCTTCAATCCTCACCCCGCCCCACCCCTCGATATAAATTCCGGGCTCGATGGCAAAGACCATGCCGTCGGCCAGTTTATCTGATGAACCGGAACCCAGCCGCGGCTTCTCATGGATGGCTAATCCTACCCCGTGACCCAGCCCGTGCCCGAAAGCCTCCCCGTATCCCCCCTCCTCGATAATTATTCTGGCTATCTGGTCGGCTTCACCGCCGCTCATCTCCGGCTTGATTACCGCTATTGCCCCTAATTGGGCGCCGAGGACGGTATCGTATACCTTTTTAAAGGTGTCGTCGGGGGCGCCCAGGCAGACGGTTCGGCTCAGGTCGCTGGCATAACCTTCCACCCTGGCCCCGATATCGATTACTATCGGCTCAGCTTCCCGGATAGCCCTCGCCGAGGGCTGGGTGTGGGGCAGGGCGGAGTTCGGCCCGGAAGCGACGATAACATCAAAAGGCAACGGCTGGCTGCCATTATCACGCATAAATTTTTCTATTTCCCAGGCGGCTTCCTTTTCCGTCATACCGGGGTGAAGCTCCTCCCGGATATGGGCCATAGCGGCATCGGCTATTTCGGCCGCCCGGGCAATAAGCTCGATTTCCCCTGGTTCTTTCACCGCCCGCAGCGATTCCACGACATCTTCTACCGGGACGAACTTTAAGACGGTTTTGCCTTTACCCAGTATATCACATAACCGCCGGTAGAGGCTAAAGGTCAGGTACTCCCCCTCAAACCCCAGCCTCTTTATATTCAGCCCTGCCGCAAGTCCGGGGAACCAGTTCTCGATGTCGCTGGTTACGGGAAAAATCTCATATTCGGGAGCCTGGCTTTTTGCCTGTGCGGTGTAGCGGGAATCGGTGGCTAAAATATTCTTCTGCGGGGTAATAATCAGAAAACCAGCCGAACCGTCGAAGCCGGAAAGGTAACGTCTATTCTCCGGCTGGGAGATGAGGATGCCGTCGATATTCTTCTCCCCCAGCCCCGCCAGCAGCTTTTCTATCCTACTCTTTGTCTTCGGGCTCATCCTTTTTCTCTCTGGCCAGTGGGTGGGCGGATAGATATACCTTTCTCGCCTGACTTTTGGTTACATGGGTATAAATCTGGGTGGAAGATAGATTAGCGTGCCCCAGAAGCTCCTGGACTACTCTTAAATCAGCGCCCCCATCAAGCAAATGGGTGGCAAAGGTATGACGCAGAACGTGGGGGTGAACTCTCTTTTCTATTCCAGCCGAATTGGCGTATTTCTGTAATATTTTCTGGACTCTTCGTTCGGGAAGCCGCTTCCCATACCGGTTAAGGAACAGGGCGTTGCTTCTTTTTTCGCCTAAGAGCTTAGGTCGGCCCTGGCTGAGGTAAGTCATCAAGGCTGTGGCGGCTGGCTTACCCATCAACACCACCCGTTCCTTAGACCCTTTCCC
>JABMRW010000062.1 GCA_013202445.1 Deltaproteobacteria bacterium
CGGTGCCGCCCTTGGCAATTGCCTCAAGAAGCCGGCCCAGCAGGATGAGGGTGATAATAACACCCACCGCTTCGTAGTAGACAGCGCGCAGATTTTCCGGCAGAACACCGGGAGCTGTAGTAACAACTAGGCTATAAGCAAAGGCGGCGATGGTGCCGACGGTGATGAGGGTGTTCATGTCGGCGGTGCGGTGGCGTAGCGTCAACCAGCCGGTGCGGTGAATCGGCCAGCCCGCATATAACATCACCGGGGTAATGAGCGCCAGTTGCAGCCAGCGGTTGAGCAGGAATTCCGGCAGCCATGCCGGGTTGAAGAACTCGTGCGTCATCACGGCAAAAATCACCGGGATAGTTAGAATAGCCGCCACAATCAGCCGCCGGGTGATGTCCTTACGCTCAGCAGACCGCTCGGCGGCTTCTTTGTCTTCCGTGTCCGGAGTGCCCGGCTGGCTGCGGAGATGCACCTTGTAGCCGGTGTTTTCTATTATCTCCTGCATCTTCTCCGGTGTTATCTGCGTCGGGTCATAGTTGGCGGTGATGCGCTCGGCGCCGAAGTTTACCTTGATATCGTCGACGCCAGGAAGGCTGCCCAGAGCCGTCTCTATATTGACGGCGCAGGTCGGACAGGTAACTCCACCACCGATAAGGGCGAACTCAACCTGCTCTGTCTTACTCACTGGCATGGTCGGCCCCACGCCTACCGCCTCTGCGTACTCGTGAACATGCCCCGGTGCTGGTTCTGTATGGGGTGCCTCAGGGGCATCGGCGGCCTCGCCCGCCTTTTCACCCTCTTCAACGATGAGGGTGCCGTGCAGCATGTTCATGCCACAAGCAAAACCAAACTCACCGGCTTTGTCAGGCGTGAACTCGAGTGTTGTTCTAGCGAACGGTGGCAGTGTCTTGCTGGCATGGAAATCAGGAAAAACCACACGGGAGCTACAATCACCAGCCTCCTTCCGGTCAAATATAAGGCGAAGGGGGATGCCTTTTTTCACACGGATGACATCCGGTGAGTAGCCACCCTTAACGGTAACCATTATCTCCTGCACGTTTCCCTTGACCTGGGCGGCGCTGGATTGTTTAGGGCCAAAGAAGTACCACGCGAGGAAGCCGATTACCCCTAATCCGCCAAGAGTTACTACTATCTCCGCTACGTTCATGGCTTACCTCCTGCGTAGGATTTACCAAATATATTTACTATTTTTCTTTCTAATTAATGCTCGGCTAGTTCTTCCATGCCGATAAACCGTCCGTGCCAGGAGTGATACCAGACCTGCCCCGTGTAGCCATTGACGCTGAGCATACCGTATATTGCCCCGTCCTTCACCACGTGAAGCGTGTAGTACCCGTAGAAACGGTCCGGCTCTTCCGTCTTGGCTCCCGGCAGGTAGTCATCAATGAAGGCCTGGCCGTTCTTGAGAGCCTGCTCTTTGCTGACCGTCATCTCGCCGGAAGCCGGGGCATTCCCCCACATCATGCCGGACATATTGCCGTATTTGGTGTTCCACATCATGTTCGGGCCCGGCTCACCGTACAGGTCCCCGGTATAGGGGTCTATCAACGCTTCGAAGGCATGGATGCCGGAGCTCTTTTCTGTGAAGATAACGTAGAAGTTGTACTCGAACTCCATAATCTCCGTAGCTTCAAGGTCGGTGCTACTCCTCTGGCTAAGATAGTCTTCCACAATCTCGTGAGCCTGATCCATGGTCAACCGTTGTCCGCCACTACGGTACTGTCCACCCGGCCCCATTGTTCCAGGGCCCATCATGCCACCTGGCCCCATCATGCTGCCCGGTCCCATCGTACCACCGGGAGAATAGGGATATTGGGGAGTTTGCGTCGTGCTACAGGCAGTAGCAGCAAGCAGCCCTGCGATTAGCAGGATGCCCGCAACCAAGAGAAGAATTCGTTTTCTCATCATGACACCTCCCTGGAAGTATTCAGGTAACAAAAACTATATACCTGAACACAATTCCTGTAAATGACTAATGTCTCCATTGCATTCAGGTAACGATAATTATATGATATTTTTACATAAAATCAATAATCTTTAATAAGTGAGGTGATTTTTATGATGTTATTCGGCGGATGGATGATAATAGTTTGGGTCGTCGTCATCGCCCTTATCGTTTGGGGAGTTATTACTCTGGTGAAGCATAGTTCTTCTACAACAAATACATCGCAGAAACGTGAACCGCTGGAAATCGCCGGGGAGCGCTACGCCAAAGGCGAGATCAGCAAGGAAGAGTACGAGGAAATCAAGAAAAACCTGTCCTAGCCACGATGAAGACCGAAAGCAAAAATACCGAAGCCGCGAGAAAGCGATACAACCGTATCGCCCCTTTCTATGACTTTATGGAGGGTCTGGTAGAAAGGTCGCGCTATAGCGGGTGGCGTGAGCTCCTGTGGAGCAAGGTGGAAGGTAATAAAATCCTCGAGGTTGGCGTGGGTACCGGTAAGAACTTCCTTTATTATCCTGCCCATACCAAAATAACCGCCATCGATTTCAGCGAGAAGATGCTCAGCCGTGCTACAGAAAGGGCAAGAAAGTTAGGTATGGAAATCGCCTTGCAGCAAATGGATGTGCAGAACCTTGGCTTTGAAGATGGTATTTTTGATACAGTAGTGGCTACCTTCGTTTTCTGTTCGGTACCTGACCCCATAAAAGGTCTGAAGGAAATTAAGCGCGTATGCAAGCCCGGTGGCAAGGTGCTCCTACTGGAACATGTCCTGAGCGCCAACCCCGTGCTGTCATTCCTCATGAACCTGGTGAATCCGCTAGTGGTAAGAACTATGGGACCTAATATCAACCGTAAAACTGTAGAAAACGTGGCTAACAGCGGGCTAAAAGTGGAAAAGGTTACAGATCTTGCGGTAGGAATCTTCAAGCTGATGGAAGCGAGAGCTTAGTCCTGTTCCCTCAGTTAACGCAATTTTGGATTTGTAATCCCCCTTTTACAAAGACTCAGATTGTGTAGTTCTTGCAGTTTGTTTAGCGAATAGAACAGGACTTGATTAATTAATAATACGAAGTTTGAAATACGAAAAACTAATCCTCAATATCCCCGATACACTCAATTTTTATATCTGTCGGTTCTCCGTTACCTTTCTCTCTCAGCGGCGTAAGCAAGATAATCAAGGCGATTACCGCTGCAATGGTAGCTACCGGCCAGAATTCTCCACCCAGGCTCTGACCCCGAGCAAAATCCACCGCAACGCCCAGAATAGGTGCTATTATCATTGTAGAGACTGATTTTGCTTGGCTTTCAATAGACAGCATAGTGGCACCCTTTGTCTCGCTGGCGAAAGCGTCAAAGCGACTTATCAGAATAGGCCGCCAGAAATTCTGTATAAGAGCAAGGGCAATAAAGCCAACCACCGCCACATAATAATACCCGAGGAACAGCAACGGAATAAGCGCAAGATAAAGAATAAAGACCACCTTCCATAGAAGACGGCTACCTCCCTCCTCCCCACCAGCGCGACTGGTCAGACGATGGGCGTTACGACTGGCATAGGCAGAGGCCAAGTACAGGATAACGTAAACCACCCCTATCATAACGGCGCTACGGCGTGTCTCTCCCCAGGCAATAAAGATGGGAAGTAATAGTGCCATATTCTTTACTATGGGTTGAAGATAGTCTTCTACTGCCTTATAAACACCTTCAAAAGACATTGATTCCACGATCAAGCGACGCAGTCTCCTGACGATCAATGCAGTACGGATACACTCCCAGAGATGTGCCGCAACATCCCGAATACCCACGTTCTCATCGGGTTGGCCCTCTAACTCCCTGGGATAGGTCATAAAATTAATCAGTCCCGCAATATACGGGATAATGGCAAAGAAAAAGACATAGGTATAGTTATTGGTCAGTAGAACGAAGGCAACCGCCAGGATAGTAG
>JABMRW010000063.1 GCA_013202445.1 Deltaproteobacteria bacterium
CGGTATGTATGAGCCGATTCACGGCAGCGCCCCCCGCCGCGCCGGACTGGATATGGCTAACCCCATCGCTACTATCCTCAGCGTGGCCATGATGCTCCGCTACTCCTTCGGCCTGGCTGAAGAGGCGCAAACCGTTGAGGCGGCGGTTGACGAGGTGCTAAATGAGGACTACCGTACCTATGATATAATGGACGAAGGTAAAACAAAGGTGGGGACAAAGGGGATGGGAGACCTAATAACCGAGAAGGTGGAAAGCTAGAAATTGTCTAAAGTGCAACTTTACGATACCACACTGCGGGATGGAACGCAGAAAGAGGGCGTTTCTTTCTCCGTGGTTGATAAGCTTAATATTGCCCAGAAACTGGACGAATTTGGTATCCACTTTATCGAAGGAGGCTACCCCGGCTCCAACCCCAAGGATGACGAGTTTTTCCAGAAGGCAAAGAAGCTAACTCTTGCCACCTCGGTGCTGGTTGCTTTTGGCAATACCAGGCGAGCTAAAGTTAAAGCAGAAGCAGATGCCAGCCTCCAAGCCCTGGTTAATTCCGGGGTGAAAGTGGTTACTATCGTCGGTAAAAGTTCCGATTTGCAGGTTACCCGGGTTCTGAAAACCACCCTTGAGGAAAACCTGAGCATGATTACCGACTCCGTAGCCTATCTCAAGTCAAAAGGGCTTTCCGTTATCTTTGATGCCGAGCATTTCTTTGACGGCTTTAAGAATAACCCCGATTATAGCCTGCGCTGTTTAACCGCCGCTGCCGAAGCCGGGGCAAGCTGCCTGGCGCTCTGCGATACTAATGGAGGCATGCTTCCTGACGAAATAGCCAACGCCATCGGGGCAGTTAAAAAAGTGACCTCGGTGCCCCTGGGAATTCATGTTCATGACGACAGCGGTCTGGCGGTAGCCAATAGCCTGGCGGCGGTAAACGCTGGAGTAACTCAGGTCCAGGGTACCATCAATGGCTACGGCGAGCGCTGCGGCAACGCTAACCTGTGTTCTATTATCCCCAACTTAAAGCTCAAAATGGGCATAGATTGCATTACTGATGAGCAATTAACCAGGTTGGCCGAGGTATCCCACTTTGTAAATGAGGCGGCCAATCTCGCTCCCAATACCTCTTTGCCCTATGTCGGAGCCAGTGCCTTCAGCCATAAGGGCGGGCTCCATGTTGCCGCCACGATGAGGTGGAATGAGAGCTATCAGCATATAGACCCGTCTAAAATTGGCAACCGGCAAAAAGTGGTGGTTTCCGAGCTATCAGGTAAGGGAAACATCTTATACAAAGCGAAGGAATTGGGATTGAACTTGCCCCCGGAAGGCAAGGAGGCAAAAAAGCTGGCGGAGCGGGTCAAGCTGATGGAGAGTCGCGGCTTCCAGTATGAGAATGCCGAAGCCTCCTTTGATCTGCTCATACAGCGGGCCAAGCCGGATTACCAGTCCCCCTTTGAACTGGTTGACTTTATGGTGGTGGTGGAAAAGAGGCGGCGCGCGCCCGTGCAGGGAAGCCCGGAGGAGATACTATCCGAGGCGATGGTCAAGGTAAGGGTGGGCAAAGATGTAATGCACACCGTGGCCGAGGGTAACGGCCCGGTTAACGCTCTGGACCAGGCGCTGCGCAAATCGCTGCTCAGGTTTTACCCTAGCATAGCTGAAGTGAGACTGGTTGACTACAAAGTGCGCATCCTTGAGGAAACCGTGGGCACCGGCGCCCAGGTTCGGGTACTTATCGAGTCCACTGACGGGGTTGATGAGTGGCATACCGTCGGCGGCTCAACCAACATCATCGAGGCCAGCTGGCTGGCTTTAGCCGACAGCCTGGAATACTGGCTCCTAAAACAAAGAGGAGGTGGTAAAGATGGATGAGATTGAGGTTAAGGTAACCTGGCGCTTCGCTTGGGCTCTGTACTGGAGAACGCTGCTTATGGGCCTGGGGATAGCCTTCGTAATTTGGCTAATTATGCTTATAGTAGGTATGGTGATAGGCGGGGCATTTTTCTGCCCTTTAATAGGATAGGCGGCTTTTAGGCTAGCCTGCCCATATTTACTTAGCGTTGGACCAGGGTTCCACACTGAGGTATTTCCAGCCGGCATCGGCTAAAACGGCCACAATATTGCCCTCACCCATCTCAGCGGCGACCTTGACCGCCTGATGGGCTACCGCCCCGGAAGACAAACCGGCAAAAATACCCTCCTTTTCCAGTAACTGCCTTGTTGCCTGTGCCGCCTGCTGGCTGGAAACCCGAACCTTCTCAGTCATAAGGGTTGAATCCCAAAAAGGCGGTAAAGCCTCCCCCAGGCACTTTAAGCCCTGGATACTGTCACCAATGGGTGGCTCGACTCCGATTACCCTGACATCGGGATATTTCTCCCTAAATCGGCGGGCTACTCCCATTAGCGTGCCTCCGGTGCCAATGCCGGCCACCAGAACGTCAATCTTATCATAGGGGAAATCGTTTAATATCTCGACAGCGGTAGTCTCATAGTGAGCCAGAGGGTTAGCCGGATTGGAGAACTGGTCGGGTATAAAGTACTTCCTGTTTTTAGCGGCCAGTTCCCTGGCGGTGGCTATGGCTTTTGCCATGCCGAAAGCCCCATTGGTCAGGATAAACTCGGCCCCAAAGATTTTGAGCAGTTGCCGCCTCTCCAGACTCATGCTATCGGGCATAACGATGGTGACCTTATAACCCTTTTTACGCCCCAGCCAGGCCAGAGCTATGCCGGTATTACCGCTGGTGGCTTCCAAGATAATCTTGTCCCTGGTTAGCTCTCCGCTACGCTCCGCCTCCTCTATCATGTAATTGGCCACACGGTCCTTCATGCTGGCACTCCCCCCCAGGTTCTGCCCCTCCAGCTTGGCCAGGATTCTCACCTTTTTATTAGGGGTCATTTGACCCAGTTCAACCAGCGGGGTATGTCCCAGAGCCTCGATAACATTTTTAAAATACATTTTTCTATCCTTTAACTACTCCTATAGGTTTTGTCCTTGCCACCTTAAGTGAGATACCGGCTTTGTGGGTTATGTCAACTACTTCACTCACGTCCTTGTAGGCTTCAGATGCCTCCTCAGCCAGCGAAGCCATGCTGCCGGCTTTAACCGTAATCCCCCTGTCCGCCAGCGCCCGGGCAACATCGGCGCCCCGAAGGCTGCGCTTGGCCGCCGTCCGGCTCTGCACCCTGCCGGCACCGTGGCAGGTAGAACCGAACGTCTCTTTCATCGCCGCCTCGGTACCCAGGGCTAAATAGGAGTATCGACCCATGTCCCCGGGAATGAGAACCGGCTGGCCGACATTCCGGTAGACATCAGGGACATCAGGGTGTCCCGCGGGAAAAGCCCGGGTCGCCCCCTTGCGGTGAACACA
>JABMRW010000064.1 GCA_013202445.1 Deltaproteobacteria bacterium
CTCTTAAACCCCACCCCTAAAAAAGAAACTGATAGAAGTATCACTTCTGTAGGGTGGGTGGGTGGGAAGCTTAACCACCGCTAAAAACTGGGCAATACACCCTATTATTCGTGCCTGAAATCTATATTGAATAATTCCTTTTTCATGATATACTGAGGTCAATGAAGAAAGATTTACTCTCAATAGCTGACCTCGGCGTTGAGGACATCCGCCTGCTCATCTCGGACGCTATTGACATGAAAGCGCAGGGCTGGGTATCCAGCTTAAACGGCAAGACGCTGGCGCTCATGTTCCAAAAGCCCTCGCTGCGCACCCGCGTCAGCTTCGAGCTGGCCATGCGCCAGTTGGGCGGCCAGACGGTCTATCTCTCCCCGGCCGAGGTCGGTCTGGGAGAGCGGGAATCTGTTGCCGATGTGGCCCGCGTGCTCAGCCGCTATGTGGATGCCATCACCGCCCGCACCTTTTCCCACCAGACCCTGGAGGCTCTGGCCAGTTACGCCGGGGTGCCGGTGATAAACGCCCTCTCCGACCGCGAGCACCCCTGCCAGGCGCTGGCCGACCTTATGACCATCTGCGAGAAGAAAGGGGACTTAAGCGGTCTCACTATGGCCTTCATCGGCGATGGCAACAACGTAGCCCGCAGCCTGATGCTGGCGGCCTCGCTTGCCGGCATGAATTTCCGTATTGCCACCCCTGCCGGCTACGCTATGGATGATGAAACATTCAATCTGGCGCAGAGCAATGCCGTCGGCACCGGCGCCCGGATATTCTGCACCGAAGACCCCCGCCAGGCGGTCACCGATGCCGATATTGTCTACACCGATGTCTGGACCAGCATGGGGCAGGAGGCCGAAGCCAAATCACGGCGCAAGGCATTTGCCAAATATCAGGTGGATAATGAGTTACTCTCCCTGGCCGGGGAGAGTGTCATATTCATGCATCCCTTACCGGCTCATCATGGGGAGGAGGTGGCGGAGGGGATTATAGATAGTCCCGCTTCAGTGGTCTTCGACCAGGCGGAAAACCGGCTGCACTTGCAGAAAGCGTTGCTGGCGGCCATGCTGGGGGGCCTGGAGATTCCGCTGGCGGGCTATCGTTAGGAGGTGGTTAAGATGTTAAGAAAATTAGTGAGCTGGGGCTGGAGCCCCTTCTCGATTACGGCGCTGGCGGTGGTTGGAGCTATCTTTGAGTGGCCTATAGAAGCCTTAGGACCGTTGATGGTTGTTATCCTGATTATAGGCCTGGTGATGGTGGCCACCGCCGCCAGGGAAAAGCGGCTGGAAGAGCTGGCGCTCAGGCTGAATGAGCTGGGCGGGCATTTCCACCGCCGCTTCATGGGTGATTCCTCGCTGTCTATCTTCGTCGTTATCCGCACCCTGCTCACCACCGATAACGCCCGGGTCTGGGCCTGGGCACGGGAGTGTGAGGTAGCCCAGCGGATTTTCAACACCTGGTGCAGCAGCTTTGCCACCCGGCTGGAGAGCGATATCAGGGGACGGCGTTTTAAAACCTACCTGCGCACCAGCCTGAACGAGTTCTGGTTGCTCAACACCCACTACTACGAGTTCATCGAGCAGTTTACCGAGGTGGCGGAGAAGACTGAGCTGCCGCCGGAGACGATGGAGCTTTATAATCGGTTTGCCGTGGAATATAATGCCTTTTGCCAGGACTTCCGGAACAGCATTGCCGAACTGAGGGAGTTTGCCCGCACCGAGATTGAGCCCCCCAGCGTTAACTTCGCCAAAGAGCTGCGGGGTAAGCCGCTTCCGGTGGAACCGAAGCGGGAGGAGAGGAAGCCGCCCCCGCCGAGACACACAGGCGGCTTTATCACCGGTTAGGTAGAGGTGGAGGGCATTATGCGCAGAGCAGCCTTGCCCTGTGGGATAGCCGGTGGGGTCTGGGGTCTTCTGGCTCCGGTGGTGGTGTTACTGCCTATCTACAGAGTGGGGGTTACGCCCCCGTTCCCCGGCGGGATTGGTGAGGAGAGCATGGTGAGCATGGTTGAGGCAGGTACCGCCGGTGATGCCCTGCCTATTCTGTCTTTCATAGCTCTGATGGGTGCGCCGGGACTTTTAGCTATGGTATTGAGCAAGAGGAGGCTCCGCCTGGGGAGAATATTCGTCTGGGTGAGCGCGCTAGCTATGCTGGCGGTCAGCCTGGCTGGTATATTCAGTATAGGGTTATTTTCCCTCCCCGCCGCGGCATTATTGCTGGTGGCGGCTATCGGCCTGAAAGGGGAGTCTGAGAGGGACGAAGTCCCTCTTTTAGAATAATCTTCCCCCTTCACCTTTTAAGGGGAAGGGGGATAACAGGGGGATGGGGTTAGTAAGAATATATGACTAAACCGATTGTAGCTATTATCGGCCGTCAGAACGTAGGCAAGTCCACCCTCTTAAACCGTCTGGCCGGCCGGCGGGTGGCCATTGTTGAAGACATGCCCGGCACCACCCGGGACCGCATCTTCGCCGATGTCGCCTGGGGTGGGACCAGCTTCACCCTGGTTGATACCGGCGGCCTGGAGGTTAACCCCCGCACTGCTATCGCCCGCGGCATAAAGGGGCAGGTAGAAGCGGCTATCGCCGAAGCCGATGTTATTATATTCATGGTCAATGTCAGGGACGGCGTGGTCCCCGCTGACCTGGAGATAGCCGAGATGCTGCGCAGCTCACCCAGGCCCGTGGTGCTGACGGCGAATAAGGCGGATAGCCCAAAGCTGGAGAGCGGGGCCGCCGAATTCTACCAGCTGGGGCTGGAAGATTTATTTATTACCAGCGCCTATCACGGGCGGGGCACCGCCGAGCTACTGGATAAGATTATCTCCCTCCTCCCCGCCCCAACGCCGGCTGAGCCGGAGGCGGAGATGATGAAGCTGGCCATTGTCGGCCGGCCCAACGTGGGCAAGTCCACCCTGCTCAACGCCCTCCTCGGCGAAGAACGCTCAATCGTTGACGACGCCCCCGGCACCACCCATGATGCGGTCGACTCCCTACTTGACTTTGATGGCCAAAATGTGTTACTTATTGATACCGCCGGTATCAGGCGGCGGGGTCGGTGGGGAGTCGGAGTAGAACGTTACGGCATAATCCGGGCCCTGCGGGCGATTGACCGGGCGGACGTAGTTTTACTGGTGCTGGATGCCGCCGATAGGGTCACCGCTCAGGATAAACACATCGCCGGTTACGTGCAGGAGGCGGTTAAAGGGGTGGTACTGGTGGTCAATAAGTGGGATTTAGTGGAGAATAAGGATATAGCTGAATATAACCGACATATCAGGAGCCAGCTAAGGTTTGTCTCCCATGCGCCGATAGTGTATACTTCTGCCATGCTGGGACAGGAGGTAGACCGGGTAGTGCCCGAGGCGTTTGGGGTATATCAGGAAAGGCACAAGCGCCTGCCGACTCCAGTCGTCAACAGCGTGGTGCAGGAGGCGGTAGCCGCCCACCATCCCCCCCGCGTGAGCGGCCGGCAGCTCAAGATTCTCTACACCACCCAGGCCGAGGTCAATCCTCCCACCTTCGTCTTCTTCGTCAACGATGCCAGGCTAATATCGGCTTCCTACCGCAACTATCTGGAAAACAAACTGCGTAAGGCGCATGGCTTCAACGGCACGCCGCTCCGTTTCATCTTTAAAAACAGGAGTAAACAGCCATGATGATGGCCAAGTTTGCCGCCGTGGTGCTATTGGGTTACCTGCTGGGCGCTATTCCCATCGGTTACCTGTTAACCAGGCGGCAGGCCAAGGTAGATATTACGGCCTATGGCAGCGGCAAGGTGGGGGCGACCAATGTGCTCCGCACCGCCGGCCGCAAGTCAGCCGCCATGGTGGCTACCATGGACCTGTTAAAGGGGGTGCTGGCGGTAGTCCTGGCCGGCCTGATAATGGGCAAAGGTTACCTGGTGGTGGGCAATTTTGGCTTCGGCACGCTGGTAGCCCAGGTTCTGGCGGCTCTGGCCGCCGTCGTCGGCCATAACTGGTCGGTATTCCTCGGGTTTAAAGGGGGCCGGGGTGTGGCCACCTTCTTCGGCGGGCTGGTTGCCCTCTGTCCGGTAGCGGCCATAGTCGGCGGCGAGATTATCATTATAGGCGCCGGCTTAACCCAGTACGCGTCTCTGGCCTCCATTGCCGGGGTGGTAGGCGCTTACGCCATACTGGTGCCGCTGACCATTATGAACGGCTTCCCCCTGGAGTACCTGTTCTACACTCTGGTGGGGTCGGTAATAATCATCGTTATGCACCGGGACAACATCCGCCGCCTGTTAAAAGGCAAAGAGCGCCGGATCGGCGAGAAAGGGGAGGAGCGGGACTCATCTGCTTCCAGCCCCACCGAGGGTGCGGGATAAGGCATGCCCAAGGTTGCCATTATTGGTACCACTACATGGGGGCTTACCTTGGGAGTGGCTCTGGCGGTTAAGCGGGCGGAGGTCAGGTTGTGGGCGCGGACGGAGGAGGAAGCCGCCAAATTACTAAACGCCGAGTTCCCCTCGGAGTCGTTTGCCGGAATTAGCCTCCCCCGCAAGCTGTCCATTACCAGCTCGCTGGAAGAAGCCCTGGCCGATGTCAGGGCGGTAATCATGGCGGTGCCCTCCCAGAGCATGCGGTCCAACATAAAGGCGGTGGCCCCCCACCTGGATAGCTCTATGCTGGTCGTCAACGCCGCCAAGGGCCTGGAATTAGAGACCAGCCTGCGGATGTCGCAGGTAATCGCCCAAGAAATCCCCCCCGATTTTCACCCCAGCATCTGTGTCCTTTCCGGCCCCAATTTAGCCCAGGAGATTCTGCGTGACCTGCCGGCGGCGGCGGTGGTAGCCGCCCACAGCGAGGCGGTGGCCAGGAAGGCGCAGAAGTTCCTAAACACCCCCAACCTCTGTATCTACACCAATACCGATGTCATCGGCGTAGAGCTGGGGGGAGCCCTAAAGAACATTATCGCCCTGGGCGCCGGCATCGTTGATGGGCTGGGCTACGGCGATAACGCTAAATCGGCTTTCATTACCCGTGGTCTTACCGAGATAACGGCGCTGGGGATGGCTTTGGGGGCCAATCCCCTAACTTTTTCCGGGCTTACCGGCCTGGGCGACCTGGTGGCTACCTGCTCCAGCCCTTTAAGCCGCAATCACCACGTGGGAGAGGAATTGACCAAAGGGCGCTCACTTAAGGAAATAACCGGCTCGATGAGCGGTGTCGCCGAGGGGGTGACCACCACCCTGGTGGCCTATAATCTGGCCCAGCAGCTCAAGCTGGAGATGCCCATTACCGAAAAGATTTACCGGGTGCTCTACGAAGGACTTGGCCCCAAGGAGGCCGCTTTAGAGTTGATGGAAGCTAACGTCAAGCATGAACTGTCGGGTCGGCGGTGGCGGTTGGTCTCCTTTTTCAAGCGCCGGAGCTGACTCTAGTCGCTCTGGGAAAATCCCTGCCACTTTTTGGGCTTGGGCATATTCTTTTCCCCCATGCTTTTCCCCAGCTCCTCTAGCAGCTGGCTCTGCTTTTTGGTCAGCGAATCGGGGGTAGCCACGAACAGGGCGACCAGCTGGTCGCCCCGCCCCCCTCCCCGCAGGTGGGGGACCCCCTGTCCTTTGAGCTTAAATACCTGCCCGGTCTGAGAGCCGGCCGGTATCTTGAGCTTGGCGTTGCCGTTGAGGGTGGGCACCTCCACCTCGGTGCCCAGCGCCGCCTGAACAAAATTGATGGGTAGCTCGTAGAGCAGGTCATAGTTATGGCGGGTGAAGAGCTCGTGCTCTTTGACCGATAAATTTATATAGATATCGCCCGCCGGTCCACCCCTTCTCCCCGCCTCCCCCTCGCCGCCGTGGCGTATCTGGGCGCCGTTATCGACTCCGGCGGGGATGTGAACCACGATGTTACGCTTGCGCTTCTCCTGGCCTCTGCCCCGGCACTGGGGGCAGGGCTCGGTGATAATTCGGCCTTCACCCTGGCACTGGGGGCAGGGAACGGTGTGGGCGAAGCGCCCGAAGAGGCTCTGCTGGACGCGACGCACCTGCCCGCTGCCGTCGCAGTTGGGGCATCGCGCCGGCTGGCTGCCCGGCTGGCTGCCGGTGCCCTGGCACATCGAGCAGTGCTCGGTGCGGGTGATGGTTATCTCCTTTTCACAGCCGAGGGCGGCTTCCTCAAAGGTGATGGTCATCCGGTAGCGCAGGTGGGTGCCGCTTTGCGGTGCCTGGCGGCTGGCGGCCGCCCCGCCGAAGAAGGCGTCGAAGATATCGCCGAAGCCGCCGAAGTCAAAGCCCTCAAACCCGCGCCCGAAAAGCCCCTCGGCGCCGCCGTGACCGAAGCGCTCGTAAGCGGCCCGCTTATCGGGGTCGGAGAGCACCTCGTAGGCTTCGTTGATCTCCTTAAATTTTTCCCCGGTCTTATCCTCCTGGTTGTGGTCGGGGTGATACTTAAAGGCCAGCTTGCGGAAGGCTCTTCTTAGCTCTTCGTCGGTGGCGTTTCTCTCCACGCCGAGTACTTCATAATAATCACGCTTTGTTGGCATATTTTAGAACTCTATTTCTTTACCGATTTAATCGCCTCGCAGAATCTTTCCGGCGTCCGTGATGAGATTACATAGGTCTGCTCGGCCGTTTCCAGCTTTATGGCATCGTTAACAAAAGCCTGGGTGATGGCAAAGGTGCCGTCCCGGCCTTTTCTGATACCCCACCCCCCGTAGTTCTTTAGCGGGTGAGCTACCTTGTAGGGGGAGCAGTCCTCTATCTGGCCCACCTCGATAGTCTTGCGGTAGATAAAGCCGAACCTTATTACCAGCTTATCCGCGAACAGCGCCACCTTCATCTGGAAGAAGCAGGCTACGATGGCGACGGTCAGGGCGATATAGAAGGCGGCGAACCACCATACTCCGCCGAGGAGAATACCCGGCACCAGGCCTACGGCCAGTGACCATAGCACCAGGCCTCCGGCAAAGGGGTAATTTTCATTTATCTTTTCCTCGTAGATAGGCATTCTACCCCACCCCTTTTTATATCTTTTCC
>JABMRW010000065.1 GCA_013202445.1 Deltaproteobacteria bacterium
TCAGCTTCGCGCAGCTTGTTGATGATTAACTCTGGAGAATGCGATTTCTTGGCCATAAATTACCCCCTTTATTTTCAGTTCCAGTCTAACATCAAAACTGGACTCCTTTTTGGGGGGCAGACCAGTAGGGTGGGTCAGGGTGGGAAGCGGAACACCCTCTAAAAGCCGGGTAATCCCCGTATTTGAGACCGCGCCTCCCTAAAAACCTCTCTTTACTTTTGACCACTTGACATATCTTATACATAGTTGTACAATCCTCCCACCTAAGAGTACTGGCTGGGGGTGGGTGATGCTTAACGTTAGAAGGTCAAATATTGAGATAATAGCCGACATGTTGAGGGTGGGGAATAATGGCAATGGCGCGGGCAAGACCGAGATTATGTACAGCGCCAACATGAGCTATGCTCAGATACAGAAGTACCTTGCCTTTCTGATGGACCAGGACTTAATTAACAAGATACAGGTAGGCAATCCCTCAATAAAGTACCACGTGACCGATAAAGGCAACAAGCTGCTCAAAAACATTGAAGACATAATGGAAATGCTGGGGTTGGAAGAGGGCATTGATTTTTGATGGGTCAGGCCTGCTTTTGTAGGGTAACCTGAGGTCGTCGGAGGCGGTAGGTTACCCTTCTTTTTTGGCAGAAATCGTATTTATAAGAATTGTAAGGGGAGTCTCATATGGCTGAGAAAAGGATGCTAATAGTCGATGCTGAGGTAGCCAGGAAGGTTGACGAAAGCCGTGGTGAGATGAGCCGTTCCGAATTTATTAACTTCCTCATTGAGGGTCAGTTCTCAGAAGATAAAGAATATAAGGGAGATACAGGAAAGCAAAACTATGTAACCAAGGAAGAGCTTCACCGTTCTCTGCAGGGAGTTAAGGAGCTACTGCGCACTTTCCTGGAGTTTTTCCTGAGCTATGGACTGGAAGTCGGTAAGCACTCAGATAAGAACTTCAACGAGCTAAGCCAGAAACTACAGGCTCTGGTTAACAGCAAAACCATGGAATCCTGATTAAGCCCCTCCCCTGGGGGGTTTAATCGCTCCAAACCGATCCCCATCACAGGAGACAATTACTCCGAATACCGGCGGAAAACAAGCACCGAATTATGTCCGCCAAAGCCGAAGGAATTTGATACCACCGTGTTCACATCAGCCGTACGCGCCTTATTGGGTACATAGTCCAGATCACATTCAGGGTCGGGGTTATTGAGGTTTATAGTTGGTGGTATAATCCCGTTGTTTATGGTCAGAATAGAGATTACCGCCTCAAGGGCCCCTGATGCTCCCAGCAGGTGTCCGGTCATGGACTTATTGGACGAGGTCGGGATACGGTAGGCCAGTTCGCCAAATACGCTCTTGATGGCATGCGTTTCGGCGGTATCGTTAAGCTGGGTAGCCGTGCCGTGGGCATTGATATAGTCAACCTCATCGGGGCTAATCCCCGCTTTCTTCAGGGCCATACCTAAAGCTTTGGCGGCACCAGCGCCGTTGGGCGAAGGCTGGGTGATGTGAAAAGCATCACTGGTAGCGCTGTAGGCGAGCATTTCCGCCAGTATGGGGGCGCCGCGCTCAAGGGCGTAGTCAAGTCTCTCAAGGATGAGAGTAGCGGCACCCTCGCCCAGGACGAAGCCATCGCGTTCGGCATCAAAAGGCCGGCAGGCATTTTGGGGCGAGCTGTTCTTGGTTGATAAAGCGCGGGCGGCGTTAAAGGCGGCGACACAGATAGGCATTACCGGTGCTTCGGTCCCGCCGGCGATTATTATCTTGGCCTGTCCGTGTTTAATTGCCTCGTAGGCATGACCGATAGCATCACTGCTACTGGAGCAGGCCGATGACAGAGAGAAATTTGGCCCCTTGGTGCCCAGTAACAATGAAATCTGTACCGGCGGTGCATCACCGGTCATGGTCGGCGCCAGAATGGGGCTTATCCTTCTCGGTCCGGCTTCATTCAGTATCTTAAACTGGTCGGAGACCTCGAGCAGACCGCAGACGCTGTTGCCGATAAAAACGCCGGTCTCCTCGGCATTACCGGTGTCTATCTTCAATTCGGCTTTGTTCACCGCCTGGAGGCTGGCGGCGACCGCCAGCTGGGTAAACCGGTCCATGCGGTGCGCTTCCTTGCGGCTTACGTAAGCCAGGGGGTCAAACCCCTTGACTTCAGCAGCAAACTTGGTTTCAAAAGGTGTCGGGTCAAAGCGGCTGATATAATCAATCCCCGATTTCCCGCTGATGAGGGCTTCCCAGGTCTCGGTAATATTGAGCCCCACCGCGCAGACGACACCCATACCGGTAACTACTACCCTCTGATGATTATTAGACATACCTGCTGTTCCCTTCTATCACTTGTTATTGTTGATACGGTTTGATTCGATGAATTGCTCAAGGTCCTGGTGAGTGATACGGTAGCTACGACCCAGACGTATAGCGTCGAGCTTTCCCTCCCGTATGTAGCCATATATGGTTAGGATATGGACCTGGAGGATTCCAGCCACCTGTTCCGGGGTTAATAAGTTATTATTAGATTCAGCTTGGAATATCATAGCTTATCTTTACCCTTCTATATCCTAGTTTAATTGGCTGTAATCGGGTTAGTTTTAGCATAATAGGCTGTTTTTTGGGAAGCTTTTGTATTCTAGAACTATGTTCTAGTAGGTAATCGTTTGCCACAGTTATAATGAGACATAATATAGTTTTTCGGGCCAGCTTATTAGCTACAGGGTGTAAAATGCCAAAGGTAATTGAGCTTCTGCAAAAGCGTAGAAATGAAGAGCTATGGCAGATGTGCTGTGGCTTTCTCAACCTCAGCCTGGAGCAGTTTATGACCATACAGAAGCGGCTGCTGCTGGAGCAGATAAGGCTGCTCAGCCGCTCGGCTCTGGGCAAGAAGCTCTTGAACGGTCCCAGGCCGGAGACGGTGGAGGAATTCAGGCGGCTGGTACCGCTAACCACTTATGTTGATTACTGCCCCGAGCTTTTGGAGAAGAGAGAGGACACACTGCCGGTAGAGCCGGCTTTATGGGTACACACCTCGGGCAGGTCGGGCGAATACCCCTGCAAATGGGTGCCGATAACCCCGGCCTATGCCCATGAAATGAGCGTAATCATGTGCGGCATTGGCATGCTCTCCAGTTCCAGGAAGTGGGGTGAAGCTGCTTCATTTCCCCAGCATCCCCGGATTGTCTACTCCGTAGCCCCCCGGCCTTACGTATCAGGCGCCATGGCCAGTATGCTAGGGCAACAGACGCCGGTAGATTATTTACCGCCTGTAGGAATAGCGGAAAGGCTGTCTTTTGAGGGGAGGGTAAGGCTTGGTTTCAAGCAGGCCCTATCTCAGGGATTCGATTACTTCTTTGGTCTGTCTATGGTTCTGGTTACAGTCGGCGATAGGTTCAGCCAGTCCTCGAAGAGGGTACATATTCGTCCTTTGCTCTCCCAGCCCAGGGCGCTGTTTCGCCTGACCAAGGGACTGGCCAGGAGCAAATTAGCCCGGCGCTCGATGTTGCCCAGAGACCTGTGGTCTATAAAGGGTATTATAAGCAGCGGTCTTGATAGCTGGGTTTACCGGGATAGAATAAAGGAGCTCTGGGGGCGCTATCCGCTGGATGCCTACACCAGTACCGAGGGTGGCTTTATCGCCACCCAGGCCTGGGACAGCGAGGGCATGACCTTCATCCCCACCCTTAACTTCCTGGAGTTCATCCCCGAAGAGGAGCATTTCAAGTGGAAGCTGGACCATAGCTACCAGCCCAAGACCCTTTTGCTTGATGAGGTAAAAGCCGGGGAGAACTACGAGATAGTTATCACCAACTTCCACGGCGGTGCCCTGGTCAGGTATAGACCCGGGGACATGATTAAGATAACCTCGTTAGGGAATGAGAGGCTGGGCATTGACATCCCCCAGATGGTTTTTGAGCGGCGGGCTGACGACCTTATCGATTTCGTTTTCATCCGGCTGACGGAGAAGACAATCTGGCGGGCGATAGAGAACACCGGTATCCCTTATGAGGACTGGACAGCTTATAAGGAGCCGGGAAAGCCGGTGCTCAAGCTCTTAATTGAACTCAAAGACGGCTACCGGACCGATGGAGCCGATGTAGCCGCCGCGATTCGTGAACAGATTATAATATCAGATAGTGATAGAGGTACAGAGTCCCTGATTCGCGACGATTTCGCGGAGATGATTAATTTCAAGTTAAAGGTTACGTTGCTGCCAACAGGAACTTTCGTTAATTACATGTCTCAGAGGCAGGCGGAGGGGGCTGACCTGGCCCATCTCAAGCCGCCCCACGTCAACCCCCCAGGCGAGGTGCTTTCACTCCTGCTGGGCAGGCCGGAAGCTGAGGCGGTAGCCGTCGGCTAGTATTTTAGTCCCCATACTTTAGTCTGCTTACTTTAGCCTCGCTTGACAGTTTGCCTATTTGAGGTAATAATTACCCATATATGAATATCTATGCGCTATTTCCGTTAATCGCTATAGCTGCCTATATTCCGCTGCTGATTATCACCATCGGCAGCCGCCCGTGGCGGAGGCAACACCGGCTCTTCACCCTGTTTCTAGTTGCCGCCATTATGTGGAGCCTGGTTGACTACTTTTTACGCAGCAATTTCTTTCCCCAATATAATGTCTATTTACTTAAAGCTCTTCTCGTTGCCCTTATGTGGATGGCGGTGCAGCTCCACTGCTTTATGTCCTCCTTCTTCCCGCCGCGCACCGGGCGCTGGCTACCCTTTGCCTGGGCTTCCTTAGGGGTAGTTGTCGTTCTGGCTGCGCTGGGTTACATCGGTCGGGGGGTTGTACCTATAGCTGGCGACAAGCTTTATCTTGATTATGGTCCATGGGTTGTCTTCATGGCTATTCCCCTCCTGACCCTGGCAACCAGGAACGCGGTTATTTTCTGGAAGAGGCTAAAGACCATAGATAATCCGATGCTCTATAATCAAATCGTTTCCCTGCTCATCAGCATATGCGTCCTGGCTATCTTTATTTCGGCTGCCCTCATCCCCTGGGGAAGAGAGATTCCCATCAGCCATTTCGGCAATATCTTAATTGCCTTCATCCTGAGTTATTCTACCATCAGGCATCAGCTGATAGACATCAGGCTGGTATTGCGGCGGGTTTTAAGCTGGGGGACGCTGATTATTGCCGGCATCGGCACCTATATACTCTTTTTCTTCCTGGTTCACTTATGGTTTGATTTTGAGCTGAGCGCGGTTATGCTGGCTACGGGGTTGGGGGGGGCCGCAGTCGTTGTCATTTTAATCTACCTGACACAGGGCGTCTTCCAGCAGAAAATAGACCAGGTCTTCTACTGGAAGACCTATGATTACCGGCAGAAACTTTCGGAATTTGCCGATAGGATACAGGACGTCTTTAACCTCAAGGAACTGGGCGGTGAGATGTTACCGCTGATAATCAGGGCGATAAACTGCCGGGGGGCATGTTTACTTTTCCCTGAAGGCGGAAGCGGAGATTTCGTCCCCCAATTTGTTGAGCCTCAAGGAGAAGCTAACCCACTATCGAACTTAAGGTTGAGGCAGGACAACCCTGTTGTCCAGTATTTAAGCCAGCAGCGCCGTATGCTAACCATCCAGAATTTAGACATACTGCCCGAATTCCGCAGCCTGTGGGAGCAGGAAAAGGATGCAATTAACGCCGCCTATATAGAGCTGTTTCTGCCGGTAATAAGCCGGGATAAACTGATAAGCATTCTGGTATTGAGCGGCAAGCAGTCGGGCAGGTATTTGCTGGAAGACATCAGTTTGCTGGAAGAGGTTACCAGCCGGGTAGCGGTGAGCCTGGAGAGGGGCTACCTCTACGAGGAAGCCAGGCAGCGGGAGGAGGAGCTATCCCTTATTGGCCATCTGGCGGCAATTATGACTTCCAGCCTGGACATCCGACAGATATATGATAGCTTTATCCGGGAGCTGAGGAAGGTACTCGATGTTGACTGGGCGGCGATTACCCTGGTAGAAGGGGAGGAGCTTAACCTTTTAGCCATAACTTCCGAGATAGGCTCGGCATGGCAAACAGGAGACAAGCTGCCGCTCAAAGACACAGCTACAGAATGGGTAGTAACAAATAAAGTTCCTCTGGTAGAGCCCAACCTGCCTGAAGAAAGCCGGTTCTGGACGGGCAAATACCACCTCGAGCAGGGGATACAATCATTGGTATTCCTGCCCCTGATGGTGGGTGCTGAGGCTATTGGCAGCATGTGTATAGCCAGCCGTCGTCCCAACGCCTACAGTCAGAGCCAGGTACAGCTTCTCTCCCAGCTGGCTTCCCGGATTGCCATGTCCATTGAAAACTCCCGGCTCTATGCTCAGGCTGAGCAGAGGGCGCGCGTCGATGAGCTTACCGGCCTGTGGAACCGCCGCCATCTCATGGAGCGGATTCAGGTTGAGATTGGCCGCCACTCTCGCTACGGTGGTGCCTTCTCGCTGGTTATTCTGGACCTTGACTCCTTTAAAGCCTTCAATGACACCTACGGCCATCTTGAGGGTGACCGCCTCCTCAAGCAACTGGGCTTAGTTCTGAAAGGGGCAGTAAGGGATGCTGATGAGGCTTTCCGTTATGGCGGCGACGAGTTTGCCATTCTGCTGCCACAGACCAGCATAAAGGATGCACACGAGGTAGCCGAGCGAGTTCGCCACCGCATTACTTCGGAGATTAAAACCGGCGGCGTTTCAATGACAGCCAGCCTTGGTTTAGCCAGCTGGCCTGTAGATGGGATAGCCATAAGCGAGGTTATAAGCGCTGCGGATAAGGCGCTTTATTATGCCAAGCAGAGAGGCGGCAATCAGAGCCAGGCGGTTTTAGAGATTTTATCGCCTTTATCGGAGCCGCCGGCCAAGCTCGAGCTTCAGCAGGACAAGGGTGCCTTCAGCATCATCCATGCCCTGGCGGCGGCGGTGGATGCTAAAGACCATTACGCCCATGACCACTCGCAGAGGGTAAAGGATTATGCTGTCATCCTATCCAAGAGCCTTGACATGGAGCCGGCAGACATCGCCCGCTTAAGCGTTTGCGCTCTGCTCCATGATATCGGCAAACTGGGCATCAGCGATGATATACTCAATAAAGCCAGCAAGCTCAGTGCCGAGGAGTGGGAGATAATTAAAGCTCACCCTCAGATGGGGGCAGATATTGTCGGTCATATTCCCCAGCTATCGGCCTGCATGCCGGGAATCCTGTACCATCATGAAAACTATGACGGCTCCGGTTATCTGCTGGGGCTAAAGGCTAATGCCATTCCGCTGGATGCCCGCATACTGCGCGTGGTTGATGCCTTTGCCGCCATGATTTCAGCCAGACCTTACCGCGATGCCCTCTCTCCGGAAGAGGCGCTGGAGGAGCTTAAAGCTGGTGCCGGCAAGCAGTTTGACCCGGCTCTGGTCGAGGTTTTCATCAACATAGCCAAGAACATGCCTCTGGTAACCACTCAATAACCAGCCCGTGGCTGGGTGGCATCAGTTTTCCCCAACTTTACAGAACTCCGGTAGCTATACTATTGAAGCTATAGTTATTATGTGTTACACTTAAGTTATGGCCACAATAAAGCTATGCATAATCAGCCCCCAGTCCCTGTTTAGGCAGGGGGTACGGCATTCGCTGGCGGGCATGAGCGGGATAGAGATTATCAGCGAGGCTGAAGTCAATGACGGGGCGTTATCAGCCGTAGAAAACTCGCTGCCTGATGTAGTCATGGTGGACATTGATACCCCCTCCGATAACGGGCTAAAGCTGGCCCGCCAGATAAGGCAGCGCCTGCCCAATATCGGCGTAATAGTGATTACCTCAACCCCGGACGATGAACAGCTGTTCCAGGCGATTAAAGCCCAGGCGGCAGCATATTTAAGCAAGGATATTACCGCCGAAGAGCTGGTCAACACGATAAAGCGAACGGCTAAAGGGGAACACCCCATAAACGAAAGCTTTGTCAGCCATCCCAAGGTGGCGGAGCAGGTATTGCATCACTTCCGGGAACTTCCCCTGGGGCAGGGAACCGAGTCCATCGTCTCGCCGGTCACCCCCAGGGAACAGGAAATCCTTAACTATATGGCTAAGGGCTATCTCAACAAGCAGATTGCCCTGGCTCTGGAAATCAGCGAGCAAACGGTAAAGAACCATGTCACTTCGATTCTGCGCAAGCTCAACGCCAACGCTCGCACTCAGGCAGTGGTAGAGGCGATAAAGCACGGTCTGGTCACTATAACCTAGAAATCGGCAGGCTATGATTAGTTTAGTCACCCGCTACCTCGGAAAAAGGCACTCCCATGATTAAAGCGGTCTTCTTTGACCTCTACAACACGCTGATTGGCTATGACCCGCCCAGGGAAGAGACCGAGGCGAGTATACTCAAGGAGTTGGGCGTAGAGGTAACCCCCCAGTCTTTGCTCCGCCCCATCATGGCCGCCGACGAATTTATCTATCAGGAGCATGCCCGTTACCCCATAGGCAAGCGCTCTAAAGAGGAGACGGTGGAGCTCTACACCCAATATCACGGCATAATTCTCAAGGAGGCGGGGATTGAGGCATCCTGGGAGCTCGTCACCGGTATCTTAAAAAAGTGGCTTAAGGCTGACTACAAGATGGTGCTCTTTGATGATGTCGTCCCCACCCTCACCCAGCTTAAAGAGCGGGGACTGATTTTAGGGCTTATTTCCAATGTAGACCGTGATATAACCCCCCTCTGTCAGCAGGTAGGTCTTGACGGCTGGCTGGGGGTGGTGGTCACCTCCCAGGAGGTAGGTTTCAATAAGCCTATGCCCCAGATATTCCGGGCGGCACTGAGAAAAGCCAAGGTCAGGCCCATAGAGGCAATCTATATCGGCGACCAGCACCAGATTGACGTGGTGGGGGCTAACGGGGCCGGGATGATCGGGCTTCTCATTGACCGCAACGGCTTTTTTGAGGATATTACCGATGCCCCCCGCCTCACCAGCCTCACCCAGATTGTGGAATACCTCTAGATATTAAACAGGAATGTAATCACATCCCCGTCCTGCACCGGGTAGCCCTTGCCCTCCAACCGCAGCCGCCCCTTCTTGTGGGCCTCAGCTAAATTATCGCATTTCATCAGGTCGTCGTAGCTGATGGCTTCCGCCCGGATAAAGCCCCGTTCCATGTCGGAGTGGATTTTTCCCGCCGCCTTAAGTGCGGTAGTGCCTTTGGGGATAGGCCAGGCTTTTACCTCCTCCGATACGGTGGTGAAGAATGTGATTAAGTCCAGTAGCTGGTAGCTCAGCCTGATAACGCGCTCTAATACCGGCTCGGTGATGCCGAACTCGGTGCGGTATTCCTTCTCGGCTTCTTCATCCAGCTGGGTCAGCTCCATTTCCAGCTTGCCGCAGAGGGCGATAACGCCCCGCCCCACCCCCCGGTGGCGCGAGTTCAGCTCGGCTTCCAGGGACGTTGACTCTCCTATCTGCCCCTCCCCGATATTTACTGCGATTAGCAGCGGCTTGGCGGTGAGGAACTGGAAGTTAGATATGGCCTTGGTTTCGTCGGCGGTTAAGCCGAGCTGGCGGATGGGCATCTCTTTTTCCAGCTCGGCTTTTAGCTTTTCCAGCAGTTGCTGCTCCCTCAGCAGGCTCTGACGCTCGGTGGGGTCGGCCCCTTTCAGCGAGGTCTCTATCCTCTCCAGCCGGCGGCTGATAATGCCGGCATCATGGAGGGTAAGCTCAAGGTCGATGGCGGTGATGTCCCGTTCCACATCCAGGCTGCCCTCGACATGGGGTATGCTGTCGTCGGTGAAGGCGCGGACGACGTTAATCAGGGCGTCGGTGTTGCTCAGATCGCTTAAGATTTGACCCCCCATCCCCCTGTCCCCCCCTTTAACCGAAGCCCCGATGTCAATATAGCTCACTTCGGCGGGGACCACCCGCTTGGGCTGGAGCATGTCGGCCAGCGCTTTGAGGCGCGGCTCGGGGACTTTAGCCTTGCCGATATGGGGGGTGGAGCTTTTTGTGTCGGCCTGGCCCTTGGTCAGGGCGTTGAAGATTGTGGTCTTGCCGCTTTTGTCCAGGCCGACGATGCCGATATCAATACTCATTAGTCTAATCCCGGCCCTGTCAGAGCGGGGGGCTACTGGTGAGTTGACTTGACTATTTTTTTGGCCCGCTCAAGGGCAAGTTCGCGTTCCTTGGTGGTCAGCCGGTCGTTGGCGACGATTTCCAGCAGGACTAGAAGGGCGTCATGGGAGCCGATAGTGCCTAGCTGTTCAATAGCTTGAGTCCTCAGGTCGGAGGTAAACTCCAGGTCGCTGGTAATTGACGCCAGCTTCTTCAGTTCGTCGTCCCGTTCCTCCATTTCACCCTCCTGTGGTGTTCGTTGAGTCTATTTTACTCCTAGTGACATTATTGTTCAATAGAGGTGCTTTATTACCTGGCTTTGCCCCACTCCCAATTATATCTTTTCCCGCCCGCCACCCTTTAAGGAAGCGGGCTAAAGCCCTTTTTACCCCGCCCCCTATTTTAAACAGTTCTCTTTTTTCCCATACCCGCCCACCCTTATAAGCTACGCTTCTAAAACTCTCTTCCCCCACCCCCCCCAGAGGAGAGAGATTGGTTCCCCTTGTCCCCCCACCTCCCTTCCTTTGAAAAGGCGACCAACCTAGCGGGGTGTTTAAGAGGGGCGTCAGCCCCTCTTTTAAAAAAACTTCCCCCCTCCCTTGTAAGGGAGGGGGATATAGGGGGTGGGTTGGTAAGTAAATATATAACGAAATATAATAATCCATATCGCCTCTTTAAAACTCTCTTTTATCTAACCACTCCCTAGAGACTTATTTACCCCGCCTGTGCTAAAATGGGGAGACTTTAAACAGCCAAGGTGGAATTTGCTCTACATACTAAACGGTGATGACGATTTCTCCCTTACCCGGGCGCTGGATGAGATAAAAAAGGGCCTGGGTGACCCCTCTCTTTTATCCACCAACACCACCCTCCTCGAAGGCCAGAAGGTGACCCCGGACCAGCTGCGGATGGTGGTGGAGACGGTGCCCTTTTTAGCCGAAAATCGCCTGGTAATTGTCCAGGGGCTGCTGGGGCGCTTTGAGTCCCAGAACAAGCCCCGCCGGAGCAAGAAATCGTCGCCGGCAAACGGGCGGCAAGGCGACGCTAAATCCTTTATTGCCGCTATGGCTAACCTCCCCGATAGCACTATTCTGGTCCTGACCGACGGCCGGATAAAAAACGCCAACCCCCTGCTTAAACTACTTTCCGGGGCAAAGGTAATGTCTTTCCCCCTGCTCAGGGGGGACATCCTGCGCCAGTGGATTCAAAAAGAAGCTGCCGCCCAGGGCGCCGACATGTCCCCGCCGGCGCTGGACCTGCTGGCCAGGCTGGTGGGGGGCAATCTCTGGATTATGAGCAGCGAGATAAACAAGCTGGCTCTATTCGCCTCGGGCCGCCGCGTTGAGGAAGAGGATATTAAGGCGGTGGTCAGCTCGGCGCAGGAGGCTAATGTTTTTGCCATGGTCGATGCCATCCTCGACTTCAAGGTGGGTGTCGCCGAAACACTGCTGGAGCAATTATTGCAGCAGGGGGCCTCGCCGGCCTATCTGCTGGTGATGCTGTCGCGGCAGGTGCGGCTGGTGGTACGGGCTAAGGAGCTCAGGCGCCAGAGAAAGCCCGATATGGAGATTCAGAGCCGGCTGGGCTTAAAGTCGGAGTTTCCCTTCCGCAAGACAATGGAGCAGGCTCAGCGCTATCCCATGGAGCGGCTCAAGCAGGTGTATAAACGCCTCCTTCAGGCTGACCTGTCCATCAAGACGGGCAGGTTCGACGGTGGTCTGGCGCTAAATCTGCTAATCGCCGACCTCTGCCCCCAGCCCGCTTGAATTTCCTCTCCCACGTTGACAGTCGGTGTCTCTTAAACTAAAATCGTAGATAATGATGACCAGCGACCAGGTCCGAAAAGCCTTTCTAGATTTCTTTAAGGAAAAAGGCCATAAAATCATACCCAGCTCCCCGCTGATACCCAGGGGTGACCCAACGCTATTGCTGACCAGCGCCGGCATGGTGCAGGTCAAGCCCTATTTTCTGGGCGAGGCAGTTCCCCCCGGCCCCCGCCTGGCTTCCTGCCAGAAGTGCTTCCGCACCAGCGACCTCACGGCGGTGGGCGATGCCGGCCACCTCACCTTCTTCGAGATGCTGGGCAACTTCAGCGTCGGCGACTACTTCAAGAAGGAAGCCATTGCCTGGGCGTGGGAGTTCGTTATCGACTACCTGCACCTACCACTGGAGCGCCTCTGGATAAGTATCTTCCTCGATGATGACGAGGCTTATGGCTACTGGCGGGAGGTCGGTATCCCCACGGAGAAGATAGTCCGACTCGGTGAGGAGGACAACTTCTGGGGGCCGGCCGGGAGCTCCGGGCCATGCGGACCGGACAGCGAGATATTCTATGACTTCGGTGAAGGGACCGGTTGCGGGAAACCCTCCTGTAAGCCGGGTTGTGAATGCGGTCGTTTCACCGAGATATGGAACCTGGTATTCACCCAGTATGACCAGGACGAAGAGGGGCATCGTACCCCATTACCAGCGCCCAATATTGATACCGGCATGGGAATGGAGAGAATGGCCGTAGTCATGCAGGGCAAGGCCTCGATATACGAAACCGACCTCTTTACTCCCCTGATTGAGCGCATCGCGGGGCTGAGCGGTAAAGAATACGGTGTTGACAGGGAGACAGACCACGCCATGCGTGTCGTTGCCGAGCATGGTCGGGCGGTCACCTTTCTCATCACCGACGGCGTTATGCCCAGCAATGAGGGTCGGGGCTATGTACTGCGGCGACTTCTCCGGAGGGCAACGCTTTTTGGTCTGAGGCTGGGGCTCGATAAGCCCTTCCTCGCCGAGATTGCCCGGGCTACCATGGGAAAAATGGGGCATATATATCCGGAGATAAAGGAGCGCAAGGACTTCGTCACCCGTGTCATCGAGCTTGAAGAGACCCGATTCAGCGAGACGCTGAAGTCCGGTCTGGAGGTGCTTGAAGGCATAATTGAAGAAAGCAGGTCAAAGGAAATCTCTGGAAAGGACGCCTTCCGGCTCTACGATACCTACGGACTGCCGGTGGAGCTTACCAGGGAGGTCGCTGCCGAACAGGGCCTTTCCATGGATATGGATGGTTTTGAGCGGGAGATGGAGGCGCAAAGGCAGCGTGCCAAGGGAGCCCAGAGATTCGAGAACATGCAGGAGAGGACTACCACAGTATTAAGCCATTTTGTGGGATACGAACACCTCGACAAGCAGACACGAGTAGTGGCTATTCTTGCTAGAGACCAGACAGTTAACTCGGTTGGTGTTAGCGAGACAGCTGAGGTATTCCTTGATGAAACGCCATTCTACGGGGAAATGGGTGGACAAGTCGGTGATACAGGCGAGATCCGTGGACCGTTGGGCTTGTTCCAAGTTACAGATACACGTCGGATGCCCATATCAGGTAGCATCTCCGGCACGGTCATGGTGCATGTCGGTGAGGTTAACACGGGTACCATATCGGTAGGCGATGTGGTTACCGCTACAGTCGACCACGAGCGCCGACTCGACATCGCCCGTAACCATACCGCCACTCATTTGTTACAGGCGGCTTTACGTCAGATTCTCGGAGACGAGGTGCAGCAGCGGGGCTCGCTGGTAGCCCCGGAGCGACTCCGCTTTGATTTCTCCTATCTGACCGCCATGATGCCGGAGGAGATACAGCTAGTGCAGGAAATTGTCAATGGGCACATCCGTCAGAACCTGCCTGTCGGTGCGGAGGATATGACCTACCGCGAGGCGATTGCCCGGGGGGCGATTGCCCTTTTCGATGAAAAGTACGGGGACACTGTCCGGGTGGTAAAGAGCGGTGAACCCACGGTCAGTACCGAGCTGTGCGGCGGCACGCACGTAACTGCCACCGGCGAGATTGGCCTTTTCCTGATTACCAGTGAGAGCAGTATCGGTTCCGGGATGCGGCGAATCGAAGCCGTCACCGGCAGGGGCGCCGAGAAGCTGGTGGAGCAGCGTTTCTCCGGATTGGAAAAGATTGCCCAGGCGGTCGGTTCCTCACCTGACGATGTTGAGGAAAAGGTCTCCGGCATGATTTCCGAGCTAAATGCCGGGCAGAAGCGAACGCTAACCCTGGAGCGGGAGCTGTCCCGGATGGTGGCTGAAGACCTGCTGGCTAAGGTGGAGGAAATCAACGGTGTGAAAGTACTGGCGGAAGCAGTTCGGCCTTTCCCACAGCCGGTTCTGCGCGAGATGAGCGACTTCCTGCGGGATAGATTGAAGAGTGCGGTCGTGGTACTGGGAACCGTCCACGGGGACAGGCCGTCGTTCCTGGCGGCGGTAACACCTGACCTGGTAGCTCGTGGCTACAATGCCGGGGACATCGTGAGAAAGGTTGCACAGGTTACCGGTGGCGGTGGTGGTGGTAAAGCCACTCTTGCCCAGGCCGGAGGCAGGGATAAAGGCAAACTGGAAGAAGCCCTCCGACTGGTGAGAGACCTGATTTAATGCCAGGGCAGCAGGATGTCTACCAACAGCCTGCAACGGGAAATCCCCTGAATTTGCAAAGTAATCCCTGGAAGGGGAGTCATAGAGGGGCAAGCCCCTCTAATCCCAAACTTCCCCCTCTCCTTCAAAGGAGAGGGGGATACAGGGGGTAAGGTAGACAGTAATTTACAATGCGTATTATGGGACTGGACATTGGTGATAGGAGAATCGGGGTGGCCCTCAGCGACCCCGGAGAAATACTGGCCAGCCCGTTTACTATTATCGAACGTAACGATGAGGAGCATGACATCGGGACTATCACTGACATTATCACGCAACGTGAAGTCGGTACGATAATCGTTGGATTGCCGCGCTCGATGGCCGGTACGATTGGTCATCAAGCGGCCAAGGTAGAAGCATTCGTTGAACGACTCCGCAGTCATACACAAATACCGATAGAGTTTCGGGACGAGCGTCTCAGTACGGTATCTGCTCGACAACTCTTACAGCATACTGGCCGCAAAACGAAGAAAAAACCCAGGTACGATGCTGCCGCAGCGGCCGTTATCTTACAGGACTATCTGGAAGAGCGGCTTTAGAGGAAGTTCCTCGGTTTGATTTTTCTATAAAAGGATTTTTAGCTGAAATGACAGTCAGTCCTGTCAACTTTCATCTGGTAAAAACCTGCCCTTATAGCCGGGCGCGTGCCGGAGAACTGGTTACGCCCCACGGTACGGTGCCGACTCCGGTGTTTATGCCAGTGGGCAGCCAGGGCTCGGTGAAGACACTGACGCCGGAAGAAGTCCGAGATACCGGCATGACAATGCTGCTGGCCAATACCTACCACCTTTATCTCAGGCCGGGTATCCCTGTGGTTGAGAGGGCGGGTGGTTTACATAAGTTTATGGGCTGGGACGGGCCTATTCTCACCGATAGCGGTGGATATCAGGTCTTCAGCCTGGCAGGGTTGCGACGTGTCAGTGATGAAGGGGTCGTCTTTCGCTCCCATATCGACGGCAGCGAGCATACTTTAACGCCTGAACTGGCAGTGCAATATCAGGAGTCGCTCGGTGCCGACATCATCATGGTACTTGATGAATGCGCCGCCACCGATGACATGAACCGGGCGGAACAAGCGCTACGACGGACACACCACTGGGCGGAGAGGTGCCTTAAAGCGAAGCGGCACCGTGACCAGGCACTCTTCGGGATTGTTCAGGGTGGGGTCTTTCCAGAACTGAGAAGGCGTTCGGTCGAGTTCCTGACTTCGCTGGATTTTCCGGGATACGCCATTGGTGGCCTGAGCATTGGCGAACCGAAGCAGATAACCCTGAGTGTGACAGAGGAGACGGCTGCTCTGTTACCTGAGGACAAACCGCGCTACCTGATGGTGGTCTGCTCACCGGAAGACCTGGTAGAGTGCGTCGCCCGCGGAATATACA
>JABMRW010000066.1 GCA_013202445.1 Deltaproteobacteria bacterium
TCAGCTTCGCGCAGCTTGTTGATGATTAACTCTGGAGAATGCGATTTCTTGGCCATAAATTACCCCCTTTATTTTCAGTTCCAGTCTAACATCAAAACTGGACTCCTTTTTGGGGGGCAGACCAAGTGAGCCAGATGACTAGAATAGCAATCCAGTAATATATTGATCTTATTTTTCCTAATAGATGAATCAATCGAAGAAGGACTTCTACAGATACAAACGCCAGTGAAAATAGGAAGATTGGTATACTCACCAAAGAATTAAATATGATACTCACACTCAGTAACCACGGTTGTATAACATCTGGACTTGAATACGAATTTAAGAAAATTGGTACTATGTAAAATATTAATATGAAAACGGATGTAAAAATAAGAAGTCTAACGTTAGACGACACTATTCTTTGTTCATTAATTAGTACCCTTATTCGTTCATTAATAGATACATTTAATTTTTTATTCCAGTCCTTGCGTGTAAATCGTCCTCCAAATTGCGAGAGAGCGATGGCATAAAGGTCAAAACCAAGTATGGTAAAAAACAAGATTCCGCCAATTGCAGGCCAGTTGATTTCATCATTAGTTCCTAGCAATATTATTATGAGTATTGCAGGCACGGCGAATATGGATGTTAAGATGATAATCCTCCACCGTCTCTTGCCCTGCCCTGATAAAAAACTTAATACTTTCTCGACCCATCCCTCAATACTAGCAGAGAATTTATGCGCTACTTGATCCAATATAAATACAAATCCAGCAAGGATTTGAAGTGATATTCCAGCAATTTCCCAAGCATTATTCATGTTGCCTCATTTTAGCACAGATGTAGGTCAGGTTTTCAGAGTTTTCAGCTTCAAAAGGCGTTGACTTTGGTAAACTTTAGCTATGAGAATAATATCCTAAATTATCTCTACCCTCCAATCGACAGCTTCAAATAAAACATATTTTTCAACACTCACCGTCCTCAATAACAGTACGTACTGTGCATTTAAAATATTCATTTTATTTACGTTGATCAACAAACACGCCAAAATCATGTTGACAAATAAATATATTGGAGGTCAGCATGGTCACCAAGAAGTCAACAGCCAAGGAAAAAGCCTCGAAACCAGAAAAACCCCAGACTCAGAAAACTCCACCTACTGAAACACCACCAGTGCCGCAAAAAGGGTCAACCACTACTTCAAAGCCAGAAAAGCCCAGTACACCACCACCACTTACCATGAAGCAGCTCCATCAAGAACTAGAGACTATCAAACAGGTTGTGGGTGAGCATGCACAACTTATTGCTCAGCTTCAAGAGACCCTTGCTCGTAAACGTAAGCCAGTAGCATCTAACGGCAAGGTTCAAATCAAAGACACGCAGACCGGCGCCGTCTACCCATCCAAGAACAACGCCTATCAGTCACTTCTGAAATCAGGGGAGCTAAAAGACCTAGTAGATAAGGGTTTATTTGGCCCTGACCCTGAGAAGAACACATTCGGCTGGTACACCCTACAGCGGGAGTGGCCTGACAGGTTCGAGGAAGTCACTACAGCTCAAAATAAAGAATAAGGATATAAAGGTATTAGGTAAGTACTTAAAATACGGCATTTTGTATTACAGCGCTTGTAGCACAAAGCGTAATAAGGAATATCAAAATACATGGAAAAGCTTGAAGATTGGATGTTCCCCTACCAGCTCTTAGATTGGGCAAAAGCCAATCTGAATATCATGAAGCTGGACAGCGATATGACCGATGAGGAGATAAGCCGAGCTATGCGCTGGATAGGAGCAAGCTCACTAGACACCATATATGTGGATGGTGAAAAGCCGCATCTAGGGAGGATCGGCATCAATAACATATTGTTCGTGACACTGATGGAATTCCCAAACTTCTATGTCAAGTATGAACTGGCACAGTGGAATTGACACTTGAAGATGAGAGTCTTGGTTGGTATGCTGTTATTGGGTAAGAATTATGGTTGATAAACCTGTCAGAGTCGCAATCTATGCAAGAGTGAGCACTCAGGAGCAGGCGGTAGAAGGCACCTCTCTTGACTACCAGGCTGATCAGTTGAGCGCATATTGTCAGGCTCAGGGCTGGACGATCACTGGTAAGTATGTTGATCCGGGGTATTCAGGAAAAGACGATGAACGCCCGGCTCTCAAACAGATATTGACTGATGCTAAATCACGGCTATTCGATAAAATAGTCATCTACAAGCTCGACAGGCTGGCCAGGAAGCTAAGACTGCTTTTAGATATTGAAGAGAAGCTCAAAGAGCACGGCGTCTCTTTGCACTCAGTTAGGGAAACCCTTGATACTTCAACCGCTATAGGGCGCACGGTCTTCCAGATGCTTGGGCTGGTGAGCGAGTGGGAGCGTGAGACTATCATCGAGCGCACCAAGGCAGGCAGGCTTCAGCGATATAAAGAGGGGTGTTGGGGGCCGGGCAGCCCGCCTTTCGGCTATGACTATGACCGCGACAAGACAAAGAAGCTTATCATCAACGAGGATGAGGCCAGAGTAATCCGCCGCATCTATGATGAGTACAGCAAAGGCAAGTCCATGACTCAAGTAGCCAACATGCTCAATGAGGAAAAGATACCGCCTCGTAACCCGAAGAAAGGAAAAGGCTGGCGGAACACTTCTATCAGAGATGTGCTATTTAATCCAGTATATAAAGGCACTCAGATAGTCAACATATACCAGAAGCACTCACGACTACCCGAGGAAATACCAGAGAGCGCAATCAAGATTGAGGTGCCTCCTATAGTAGATAAAGCCTTGTGGAACATCGCCCAAGAGCGGCGCAAGAACAACAAGCATCTCCAACCGCCGAGAAGTGAGCATTGGCTTCTTCAAGGGCTGATAACCTGTGGTCTGTGCGGCTACACATTCAGTACTGGATTTACCCATAATCGGAGAGAATACGGTTGTCGGGGCAGGTTGAAGTACACCCATATCGACGGCTCGCCTAGGTGCACATCGCCTCGCCTTGACGCCGAGTGGCTGGAGCAAGAGATTTGGCAGAGGATAGAGGGGATCATAAATGACCCTAACAAGTTGGACAAGCTTCTCAAAGAAACCGTGGACAGCCTCAAGAATAGAGAAGCAGACCTCAATGCTAGAATCAAGCCGATTGATGACAGGTTAGCTGAGATTGCTAGTCAAAAAACAAGATTAGCTGAGGAATGGGTGCAGAGCAGCATCAGCTCAACCAGGCTTCAAGAGATTAAGCGAGACCTTGACCAAGAAGAGGCACGGCTGAGAAGCATCAGAACTGAGATTGACCCTGCTCAGTTAGAAGAGCTCGAGCAGATTAGGGGGCTCCTGCGGTTCTGGAACGGCCAGTTAGGGGCGCTTAGCTGGAACACTGAGACTGAAGACGGCCGCATGGTAAGAACCATAGACAAGCCACATAAGATTGCTTCAACAATAATAGGCTTTGAAGACAAGGAGCTTACCAGTATATTAAGCTTCCCTGCAACAAAGCGGGAAGTCTTGGATTTGCTTCAGGTGAGAGTGATAGCGTTTATAGACAGAGTAGAGGTTAAGGCTATCTTTCCTATCAAGCCAATTGATTGTCAATTGTTACGATCTGATTGTAGGTCAGGACGTTGCCCACCATCTCGATGAAGGGCATCTGCTGCAGGACGGGCGAGTCCTTGACGATGGTCTCGACCACCCCCTGGAGCAATATATCGTTGGACAGCTTGGCTGCCTCATCTAGTGTTAAAGCCATTTTCTATCTCCTTTCTCCCATTGCATATTGAATCTTCTCCTGCGGGGACAGCGCGGAAAGGTCGGCCGCCGTCCGTAACGGCGACCCCGCCGGTATCCTGGCCCCGGCGATTTCGGTCTCCAACCGCTGCCTCACCCTATCGATAAGGACTCTGGCGTTGGCCAGGGACTTATCAATCTCCTCAACGCTGTCACCGGTAACCAGCTCCTCGGGCAGTTCGGGATTTGACCTGACCACCAGCTCCCGGTAGCTGGCTATCGCCTGAGACCGGCCGTCCTTCAATCCGGTCAATTGTGTCTCCAGTTCGGCCAGCGACTGCTTTAAGTCGGCAATCCGGTCATCCCTCTCGGCCAGAGCCTGCTCCAGCTCGGATAGGCGGGAATTCTTCTCCGCCAGCCCCGCCTCCAGCTCGGCAACCCTGGAGCCATCCAGCTCCCCCCCGTCGGGCTCTTGTTCCTGGTTTTGATTATTCTCTGGGGCCCCCGAAAATCCTGATTTTTGGGGTAAATTGTTATTTTTTGGCATTTTGCCTCCTTACGATGGAGATTCGCTAGCGCCTGTCTCCCCGGCTGGAGCTCTCTCTCCCTCTCCTCCTCTGGTAGACTTAGCGTTAAGCACTTTATTCATCTTTAAGATTGTCTCCCTCTCCTCCAGCCACCGCTTGAACTCACTCTCCGGGTCCTTGATGCCCATCTCCTCCATGGCTCCCCGCCGGGAGTGAATACCGCTCTGCACCAGCGTCTGCTCGTTGGAAACCATGCGGGCTATATCCTGGGGCAGTACCGGGCTCCAGATTACCCGCAGGCGGTTTTTGCCGAAATCCATCCCCTGGTACTTTTCCAACAGCTTCAGAATCATTCGATTGCGCCGGTTATAGGCGGCAGTGCGGATAATCCGCTTTCGCCTCACTTTATGCAGTAGCGGGTTAAGCTCAATCTCAAGAGCTACCCCGGACAGGTCGCGCTCGGTGCCGCCGAAGGCGGCCCGGGGAGACTCGGAAATATCATGCATGATTCTATAGAGCAGGTTTATATAATCTATGTGCAGCCTTACCCCACCCCCCTGCAATAAATCCAGCAGATAGGCTTTGGCGTCCTCGGGTATATTCCAGACCGCCCCCGGTCTTACGGCGATATCCTCGGCCTCCTCCACATTCTCCAGCACGGCGATGGGGTTACCCGAAAGCTCTAATATTCTTGACAGCTGCGACATCGCCCGGTTAAGCTCCTGCTGGGACTCCATAATCGTAGATAAATCGGATATACCCCAGAACTGCTTCGGCTCCCTCAGGTTAGGGTAGACAATAAAAGGGAGAAAGCCGTAGGGGTTGGGCTTGCTTTCGATGAGGGCGTCATCCAGGTAAAGCTGGAATTCCCCGTCGGTCCACAGCTCGGCAACGGTCGCCGTTTTACCTTTGGGCTTCACCCCGTAGAGTAACTGGCTCTCTTCGGCGGTCAGGCTATATTTAGAGGCCACCCGCCATACCCTTGAAGTATCATCCCCCAGCCACCAGGCATAGATGCCCTGGATATCGGGGGCGGTAACCCTCACCCTCTTGGCTTCGGTATCCCAGGTAACCTTGTAACCGGCATCGCCCAGGACGGCGCAGTCAATCTCGGTCTCCAGGTCCAGCTGCTCCAGGTTGTTCTCATCGTAAACCCGGTGCAGGGCGGCTTCGGCCCTGCGGGCTTTTATTTCCGCCTCCGCCGAATCCTCTACAGCATCCACGGCAAAGTTAACCCCGGACATCAGGTAAGAGGTAACCTTATCGATAAACACCTTGGCGTAGTTAAAGGTTAATCTTTTCTCCCCCCACCTCTCTCTCCCCTCCCACTGCCGGCCATGGTAGAAATCGAGCCGCTGCCGGTAGCCACGGAGCTGGTCAATATCCTGGCGTTTCAACTGTGAGACAATAGAATTCTTATCCATCAGCCCCCCTTTGAAATCTTGAATTTGGGGTAGACACATCTTTAGCCCGCTTTAATATTCGCTGAATAGTACGCCGGCTTACGCCGAACATCAGGGCTAAATCCTTTATTGTTTTACCCCGGCTGGTAAACAGCCTTAACACCGCTCCATCTCTCAAACACTTCAGCCAGCGCTGCTTGCCCCCCGGCTCGGCATAGAGGCATTCGGGAAAAGGGCAGTCAAGGCAGGAATCACCAAACTCGCACCCGTTATCCTGGTAGTGGCAAAACTCCGGCGGCAAATCCAATTCAAAATCGTAACAATCCATATCTCAAACTCTAAAAAACCGGATGATGAGATATTAGCACATTTGTTCTATTAGGTCAACGGTATTTTGTCGCCCTTTAAGTACCATTGACACGGTATCTCGCTATAGTTTATTATTTGGGTGGTGGGGAAGCAGATTCCAAAATCTCTCCCGGTTTTTAACAAAAACTTAATAATTTGATGCTATCCTTATCATGAGATAGTTTTTGCTGTTTGGCGAAAAATGATGGAAGAGGCGGATAAGCTCATCCCAAAGCTCGGAATGTCCCAAAATAATTTAGGACTTCTTAATAAATTAATAACTTTTTCCCGTTATATTCGTTATAAATATAGGGGAACCCACAGGTAGTTTAAAAAATGATGTTTATGGAGGTAGATGGTGAAACGTAACAGATTTTTACACATTCTGACGACGGCGATTATCCTGGCTATGTTAATGGTAGCCCTACCGGTCATACCGGCACTGGCGGCGGGAAATATTTCAGTTACACCGACCAGCGGTGAAATCGACGATTATATCGAGGTCATCTGCTCGGGTTTTACCGCCGGAGACGATATCTATTTTTACTTTTCCAGCGAAGAGGCTGATGAAGGGGATGAGATTGGCCAGGACGTCGACAACTACGAGCGGATAGCCATAGAATATAGCTGCGAATCGTCATTCGAAATCAACTTCGATGTCCCCGATGAGCTTACGGATGGTGATAGTGATGAAGATGTCGAAAGCGGCGACTACTATGTCTATGCCGCCGACGAGGACGATGTGATACTCGCCGTGGATGATTTCCGCGTCATCGTCATCGGCGTCTCCATCAGCCCCGACGAGGGGACGGTGACCACCGAGGTCAGGGTCAGCGGCTCCGGCTTTGAGAGCAATGAAGACATCACCATAGAATTCGGCTCTACCGATATTGATATATCCAGGGGTGATGAAGATACCAGCAGCAGCGGCGCCTTCACCAGCTATTTCAACGTTCCCGAGAGCGTCGCCGGCGACCACACTGTAACCGTTACGGTTGGCAGTGATGAGGCCGAGGCCGAGTTCACCGTAGAGCCAGCTATAGTGATTGACCCCGATGAGGGGGCGGTGGACGACAGGATACTGGTTAGCGGCACCGGCTTCGCCTACCGGGAGAATTTTACCATCACCTTTGATGGCGATGAGGTAGGGGGGGATACGACTGATGGTTCCGGCAGTTTTGAGACTTATGTTAACGTGCCCGAGGTGGCAGCCGGAGAATATGAGGTCGAGGCTGAGGACGATAATAACTCGGCCAGCGCTACCTTCAGCATAAGCACCGAAGTCAGCGTCAGCCCAACTACCAGCGTGAACTCGCCCGGCCATGTGGGCGACGAATTAATCATCAGCGGCACCGGCTTCAAACCCAGCAGTGCGCTAACCATCACCTACGCCTCTGACCCGGTGGTGTTCACCACCACCAGCGAATCGGATGGCAGCTTTTCCTATACCCTCGAAGTTCCCGCCAGCAAAGCCGGGGAGCACACCATAACCGCCAGTGACAGCGTCAGCAGTATATCGGTCACCTTTTACATGGAGTCAACGTCCCCACAGACACCGCAACCCCTGCTACCCTACATGGAAGGTAAAGCGGACTCACTGGCACACTTTGACTGGGAAGACGTCACCGCCGATATTGACGACGGCGTCGAGGGGAGCCTTCCCATAACCTATAAACTCCAGGTAGCCACCGACGCCGATTTCACCGATTTACTGGTGGATAAGACCGGGCTGACTACCTCGGAATATACCCTCACCGAAGAGGAGGCGCTGGAGTCAACCAATAAAGAAGCCCCTTACTACTGGAGGATAAGGGCGGTAGACGCCGCCTCCAATGCCAGCGCCTGGACCGGCGCCGGCACATTCATCGTCGGCTTCATCTTTAACTTCTCCAACTTAAGCGGCTGGCTGCTATATGTGCTGATTGGGGTGGGAGCCCTGGTACTCTTCTTCATCGGCTTCTGGCTCGGCCGGCGGGGTAGCGGCGGCGGCGACTATTACTAAACAAAAAAATAAGAGAGGGGACATATGTCCCCTCTCTATCTCCCAAAGAATTCCTTTAAAAAATCATAAGCCGGCTATTTCTGCTTCTTCTTGGCTTCACGGGCGATTTGCTCCGCCTGCCGTCTAGCCGCCGAAATAATCTGAGCCGCTTCCCATCCTGACTCGCGCTTGACCTCAGCCATTTTCTTGGCCAGCTCTTCTTCTGCTTTAGATTTCCCGCTCTCCCTGGCTTCGTTGGTAACCTGTTTGGCTGACTTTTTAGCGTCACCTATAATCCTGTTTGCCTTTTCCTCAGCCTCCCTTTGGGCATCAGCCAATATCTGGCCGGCTTCTTTTTCCGCCTGCCGCCTGGCCTTGGCGAGGATATCAGCCGATTCCTCCCTGACACGATCAATAAGGAGCTTCGTCTCCTGTTGTTTTTCCTGCTCGGCCTGCTTCTTGGCTTTCTCCGTAGCCTCGGCAACAATTTGCTTGCTCATCTCCTTCGCCCCGGCAATAATCTCATCTGCTTTCTGCTCAGTCTGTTTCTTAATCGTACCCTCAAACTCGGCAACCACCTCTTTAGTTTTCTCCTTGGTTTCGCCGATGTACCTTTGTGCCTCTTGCTCAGCTTGTCCTCTTATCTCAGTGATAATCTGTTCCGACTGAAGTTGAGCCTCTGTCCTGGCCTCGGTAATCAGGTTTTCCCCCTCCTCCCTGGCCCTGGCGATAATTACTTCCGACTCTCGTTCCGCCTCCCTCCTGATTCTTTCCCGCTCCTGTGCCAGGGCATTGATTAAACGCTGCCTGTACTCATCCCGAGCTCCAGCAATAATATGAGCCGATTTTCGGTCCGCCTCCTTCCTCATCCTGTTCCCCTCTTCCTCAATAATCAGACTAAGCCTCTCTCTTATATCATCCGAGACTTCGTTCATCTCATTAAGCTCCTGCGCCGCCTCATCAATTACGTTTGCCATATGACCGTCCTCCTTTTTTAGCCTACCCCGGCCGTCTTTAGGTGATATGATTTGCTTCCCTTGTGATTCTGTCAACATCAGCCTCCGTGAACAGCCTCCACCCCCGCTTATCCCTGTGCGATGCGTCATTCAGAGTACCTTTTCTAAGCCATCTCAAGAAGGTAGACCTACCTATCCCTACTAGCCGACAGGCCTCCGATGTTCTATAGTAGGTCTCGCCCTTTATTTCAACCGGCATAGCCTAAGCCTCCTTTGAAACTGTTAAAAACGTGTTGGTATATGTCAATCTTGCTACAATTATGCTCAAGACCGGGCAAACTGTAAATCACCCGAAGGTACCGAAGCAGGGCTACTTTAGTACTAGGAAAATAGTCCCGGTCAAGCCCGCCGCTGCCGTTCCAGAACAGTCGCTTATGATAGGAAAAGACACCTTGACCATTACTATTTGGGGGGGTACGATTGGGTAAGGTGCCTCGTCTGGTTAGTTAAGAGGCTAGTGTTAAATATGATGCCAGCGGTAATCTTCGTAGTACTGAATGTTACGGACGCCTATTTAACCAAGGTGGGCCTAATGGCGGGGGCAGTAGAGATTAATCCCCTCATGGCCGGCATCGGCAGCAATATGATATTCAAGGGGCTGATAGGTATAGCGGTGGTCTTCGCCCTCTATTTCTTAGGTAAGGAAAAAATCCTGTGGCTGTTGAACTTCGGGATGTTAGGCGTTGTCTTGTGGAACTCGGCTACCTACTTGATAATAAACCTTTGGCCCCTCCATTCCTTCATCGGCACCCACGCCGGCTTCTAGGCACCGCCAGCCGAACGCATCCCCTATAATTAAAACCGGCTAAATCACCGCCGCCGCCACCAGTATTACGCAGTCCTCATCCCCATCGTTCATCAGGCTGTGGGGCACTCCGTAGGGAAGCCAGATAGCGTCACCGGCGGTTACCTCCTGCCGCTCATCACCAACCGTCATTACCCCCCGCCCCAAAAGCAGGTAGTAAACCTCCTCATAGGGGTCTATGTGCGTCTCTATCTCCTTACCCGGCTTCAGAACGGCGTGGGCAAAGAATAAAAGGCCTTCCAGTACCCGGCTATCCAGCATCATACAGGCCGCAGCCCCTTCATGCGCTGTGTAGCGAGTCTCAACTACCTCCGGGTGGTCGATATTTCTAACAATCATAAACCTGGCTCCTTCTCTGGTTACAGCAAAAACCGCTCAATCGCCGCCGCCAGACCGTTCTGGTCAACGTCAAGGGTTATATGGTCGGCTACGGCCTTCACCTCGTCGGGGGCATTATCCATAGCCACCGCCAGCCCGGCCCGGGAAAGCAGGGTAATGTCATTGGTGCCATCCCCCACCGCCATCACCTCACTTAAGGAAATCCCCAGATGCAAGACCAGCGCCTCCAGCGCCCTCCCCTTTGACACCTCACGGGCGACCACGTTAGCAAATTCCACATCGGGAAAAGCCGGGGACCGGGCCCAGGAAAAGTGAAGGCTGCTCTCAAATTGCTTATAAAACTCCCTGGCTTTAGCCATCTGTTCGGGGTTGACCGAGGCCAATCCCCCTTTGATGATTCTCTCCCGCTCCCAGAGTTCGGTAAAATCCACGATGGTAGGCTCTAAGCCGAAAAATTTACGATGGGCATCGGTTGACCAGGTTTCCCGCTCGACGAAATAATGGGTCGCCGAATAAAGCTCAAAGTTTATATTAAGTGAACGGGCAAACTCAATCGCCTCCCTCACCACCCCCCTATCCAGAGGCTCGGCATAGATCTCCTCCCCCCGCCCCGATATTAAAGCGCCGTCAAAGAAGATATGATGGCCGTCCAGCGCCAGCTGGTCTAAAATTGACCGGCAGGCCAGGACCGCCCGGCCGGTGGACAGGGCAACCCCCACCCCCAACCGGCGGGCTTCGGCCAGTGCCTCCTTGTTATCGTCTGATACAGTCCTTTCCTTACCCAGCAAGGTGCCATCTATATCTACCACTAACAGCTTGTATTTCATCAGCCCTCCTAACCTACTAATTCTAGCATCAGGGGCGGTAGATTTCCAAATCAGGCAGGCTCAGGTGGCACTGAACCCATCTCCCCTATTAAAATTTCTCTTATTTCCCACCCCCAACTATCTTTTATTTTTTATAAGGGAACCCTATCCCCTTTATCCCCTTCCCCTTGCTAAGGGGAAGGGGAATTATTTTTTTAAAAAGAGGGGGCTAAAGCCCCCTCTCAAACACCCTCTTAGGTTAATCCCCTTTTCCCCCCACCCCCCAGAAGATAGACACCCGCTAAAAACAGGTCAGGGGTGGGGAACTACTCCCCCACTCAGAATTTTTAGAGGTGAAACCTCTTAAGGGCGGGAGGGTGGGACACAAGACACCCATTTAAAAGAGGGGTAGGGAAAGAGAGAGTTTTAGAAGCGCATACGGGGCCCCCGAAAAAACAAAGTTTTTTTGGGGTAAAAGCTTTTGAGGGTTGGGTGGGAAGAAAAAGAACCGCTAAAATGGGGCGGGGCAGCCGGAGCTTGAACGCACCCCCCAAAATAAACTATAATCCCCAAAATAACATATTTATGTTAAGGTCTGTTATGCGCTGCGTCGGTGTTGATATAGTAGAAATAGCCCGCCTGGAAAAGGCAATCGCACACCACGGGGAAGGCTTCCTTAAGCGGATTTACACCGATTCGGAGATTAAGCTGTACCGAAAAAAGCTACCCTCGCTGGCGGCCCGCTTCGCCGCCAAGGAAGCGGTAGTAAAAGCCATGGGCAAGCCGGGCAAGGACATCAGCCTTAAAGAGATTGAGATACTGTCCGGCCCCGGCGGCCAGCCGGTGGTCAATCTCTACGGCAAGACGCAGCAGCAGGCTAAAGGAATGGGGCTGGGCAGGCTGGCGGTCACCATCTCCCACTCAAAGGAGTATGCCGTCGCCTTCGTCAGCGGCGATACGAAATAGAGAGATTATCAACCTCACCCCCTTAATCCCCCTCTCCAATCTTGGATAGGGGGAGAATTTTTTAAAAAAGAGGGGGCTTCGCCCCCTCTCAAACACCCCTTTATAGGTTACCCCCCTTTTCCCCCCACCCTCTAAGAAGAAATTGATAGAA
>JABMRW010000067.1 GCA_013202445.1 Deltaproteobacteria bacterium
GAAGAGGGCAGCTTCCGCTGCGACGCCAACATCAGCATCCGCCCGATGGGGAGCGCCGATACTTTAGCCAAGGCCGAGATAAAAAATATGAACAGCTTTAAAGCCGTCTACCTCGCCCTGGAGCATGAAGCCCGGAGACAGAGAAAGCGGGCCGACGAGGGCAAAAAACTGCCCCAGGAAACCAGGGGGTGGGTGGAGGCCAAGGGGATAACAGTTGCCCAGCGCAGCAAAGAGTATGCCCATGACTACCGCTACTTTCCCGAACCCGACCTCCCCCCGCTGGTCTTGAGCCGGGAGTGGGTGGAGGAGATAAGGGCCGGGCTGCCCGAGCTTCCCGAAGCCAGGCGCGACCGCTTAATGGCCGCATACGGCCTGCCTGTCTATGACGCCAACCTCATTACCGGCTCCAAAGACATGGCCGACTATTTTGAAGACTGCCTCAAAGGATCCAAAGCCGAACCGGCTCAAGTCAAGGAACTAAGCAAGTGGCTTTTGGGAGAAACCAGCCGCATAATGAACGCCAACAACATAGATATAAACGAGTTCAGGAAAAAAGTAAGGCCTGAAAATTTTACAAGGTTGCTAGCCCTGGAGTCCAGTAATGCCGTTAACACTGCCAGTGCTAAATTTGTGCTTGAGGAAATGTTTAAAACGGGCGGTAGCGCTGATGATATTATTGACCGGCGGGACTTAAGCCAGATAAGCGATACCCGGCAGCTTGAAGAAACCGTGCTTGACGTGATAAACTCTAATGTTCAGGCGGTAGCCGACTATAAGGCAGGCAAGCAGCAATCGCTTAAGTTCCTGATGGGGCAGGTAATGAGGGCTACCGGAGGCCGGGCTAACCCCGGGCTGGTCATTGAATTACTGGGTAAGAAGTTAGAGGAAGGTTGAAATGGAAACCTATCTCAATATAGCACAGATAATACTATCCACGGCCCTGATAATAGCCGTTTTGCTGCAGATTAAAGGCGGCGGGCTGGGGGGTATCTTCGGTCAGGCGGACTCCGTCTACCGGACGAAGCGGGGAGCGGAAAAAACCCTGTTTCAACTGACTATCGTATTAGTTGTATTATTTATTGTCGTCTCTATAGTTTCTCTCAGAGTCGGCCAGTAACTAAACGGCAATGGCTCCCATAATAATTTTAACCACCATTAAATTATACCTGTTTAACCGGGCAGCCATGGCTCATAAGGAAGAGAAGTGAAGCTGAAAGTATGGTTTCTCGAAACCAGGCCGCAGTTCCTGCTTCTTTCGGTGGTGCTGTCTTTCCTGGGCATAAGCATCGCCTGGTATGGCGGTTACTTCCATCTTTGTTACGCCCTGCTCACCTTTCTGGGGCTGCTGCTGTGCCACATCAGTGTCAATGTCCTCAACGACTACTTCGACTATAAAAGCGGGATAGACCTGGAGACCAGGCGCACACCTTTTAGCGGCGGCAGCGGTATCCTCCCCGCCTCCCTGCTCAAGCCGAGGCAGGTGCTCTGGTTCGGGCTAATCTCTCTCCTGCTGGCGGTACCCATCGGTGTCTACTTCGTTCTCGCCCGGGGCTGGGGTTTGCTGCCCCTCCTGATAATAGGCGCCCTGTGCACTCTGATTTATACCCCGCTGCTGACCAAAGTGGGGTTTCCGGAGTGGGCGCCGGGGTTGGGGCTGGGCACGCTGCCGGTTCTGGGGGCTTACTTCATTCAGACCACGGTTTATACTTTCCCGGCGGTTATTGCCGCCATACCCTCGGGAATTCTGGTGCTTAATCTGCTCCTGCTCAACGAGTTCCCCGACGTAGAAGCCGATAGTAAAGCCGGCCGAAAAACCATGCCCATCCTCATCGGCAAGACAAAGGCGTGGATGGTCTATACCGCCCTGACGATGATTGTGTACCTGTGGATAGTCGGCTGGGTATTTGCCGGGAAAATGCCCGCCTTCGCCCTGATAGCCCTGCTCACCCTACCCTTCGCCATCAAGGCGATTAGAGGCAGCCGGAAACACGAGGATATGAACCGGCTGGTGCCGGCCATGGCTAACAACGTTATGGTCGTTCTGCTGACCCAGTTCCTTCTGGGCGCAGGTTTTATTCTGGGGAGGGTTTTCGGTTGACGCCGGTCGACCTGGTTTTACTGCACGCCCCCAGCGTCTATGACTTCCGTGAGAAGGCTATTCTCTACGGGCCGGTGGCCGACCTGATTCCATCGTCTTCCATGTTCGAGATGTACCCCATCGGCTTTACCAGCATCGCCGAATACCTGGAAGCCGCCGGCTACCGGGTGCGCATCGTCAATCTGGCGGTGCGGATGCTGAACGATAAAAAATTCGATGCCGAGGCCTTTATCAAGCGGCTGGAGGCACCCCTCTTTGGCATTGACCTGCACTGGCTGGTAAGCTCTCACGGAGCTATAGAGGTGGCCAAAATAGTGAAGCGTTGCCACCCCGAATCCAAGGTCATCTTCGGCGGCTTTTCCTCGTCCTATTTTTATAAAGAACTGATGGGCTACCCCGAGGTAGATTACGTGATGCGGGGCGACACCACCGAGGAACCGCTGCGGCAGCTTATGGCCTGCCTCAAGCATAAGCGTGAGCCGGAAGAGGTGCCCAACCTGGTCTGGCGCGACGGGCAGGGCGAGGTGCGGGAAAACCCCTTCTCCTATATCCCCGCCGACCTTAGCCCGGTGATGGTCGGCCACTTTGAAAATACGGTGCGCTCGGTTATCCGCTACCGGGACCTGGCCAGCTATGCCCCGTTCAAGGGCTGGGCGCAGTATCCCATCACGGCGGTGCTCACCTGCAAAGGCTGCAACGAAAACTGCGTTATCTGCGGCGGCTCCGCCGCCGCCTTCAGGAAGTTCTACGGGCGGGAGCGGCCTGTCTTCCGCTCCCCGGAGGCGGTGGTGCAGGATATAAAGCAGATTGAGCGCTTCAGCACCGGCCCTATCTTTATCCTGGGCGACCTGCTCCACGCCGGGGAAGACTACGCCCATGAGGTTCTGCGCCGGCTGGAGAAACTCAGGGTGAAAAACCAGCTGATTTTTGAGCTGTTCAACCCCGCCCCCCGGGATTTACTGCATCGGATGAGGCGCGCCTGCCCCAATTTCTGCCTGGAGATTTCCCCCGAATCCCATGACCCAAAGGTAAGGAAAGCCAGTGGCCGAAACTACTCCAACGAGGATTTGGAGCGAACAATGGCTGATGCCCTCGACGCCGGCTGCGGGCGGCTGGATATTTTCTTTATGATCGGCCTGCCCCGGCAGACGCCGAAGTCGGTAATGGATACCGTTGACTACTGCGATTACCTTTTCCAGAAGTTTAACGGCGATAAACGGTTCTCCCCGTTCATTGCCCCCATCTCCCCCTTCCTCGACCCGGGCAGCCTGGGCTTTGAGCAGCCGGAGCGTCACGGCTACCAGGTCCTGTTCAAAACGCTGGAGGAGCACCGCCAGGCGCTGGTAGCCCCGAGCTGGAAGTACTCCTTAAACTACGAGACAAGGTGGATGTCCCGCCAGCAGATTGTGGACACGGCCTACGAGGCGATACTGCGCCTCAACCGCTTAAGGGCAAAATACAATACTATCTTCGTCGAGATGGCCGATATCGGTGAGCAGCGCATCAAGGCGGCCTGGGAGATGGCCAATCACATTGACGGTATTCTGGCCCGGGGCGACTTGAGGGAGCTGCCCCTGTTAAAACAGCAGATAGACGAGATAAATGCCTTTCCGGTGGTGGAGAGAAAACAGCTGGAGCTGCCGGTGGGGCTGGTCAAGCTTAAATTCCTGCAATCCCTGTGGATGTGGGCGACGGGGAAGAAGTAGCCCCACCCCTCTTATATGTTTTCCCACCCGCCGCCCCAATCATTTTATATATACTTATGGAAACCCTATCCCCTTTATCCCCTTACCCTTGCTAAGGGGAAGGGGAATAATAAAAAAAAAAGAGGGGCTAACCCCCCACTTAAA
>JABMRW010000068.1 GCA_013202445.1 Deltaproteobacteria bacterium
CTTGAGGGGCATAACTTCCCTTTCCCACAGCAGGGCAGGAAGAACAATCAACCCCTCCCCCCAGCAGGGTAGTTTGAAGGGGCGCCAGCCCCTTCATTAGCAAACTTCTCCCCTTCCCCTTGCCAAGGGGAAGGGGATTAAGGGGATAGGGTTTCCTTAAATCCTGTAAAAAATAATCGGGGGATGGGGTTGATAATCAAATGGTGGAGTATAGAAGCCTGTATGCTCTAGCCATACGGCGAAAAAGTTGTTATATTATTAGTGTAAATGCGTTACGCAATTATTGCCGATATCCATGCTAATCTGGCCGCTTTTATGGCGGTTCTGGTTGATATTAAGGAGCAGGGGGAGGTGGAGGAGATATGGTGTCTGGGGGATATCATCGGCTACGGACCGGACCCGCACGAGTGTATTGAGCTCCTGCGCCAGACCAACCATATCTGCGTGGCCGGTAACCACGACCTGGCGGCCATAGGCGAAATTGATACCAACCAGTTCAATCCTGATGCCGTCGTCGCCTGTGGGTGGACGGCAAGGCAGTTGACTCCGCGGGATGTGGTCTATATTAAGGACCTGCCCCTGGTTATTGAGAAGGACGACTTTACCCTGGTGCACGGCAGCCCCCGGGAGCCTGTCTGGGAGTATATCATGTCCATTAGTGGAGCCAATGAGAATTTCGCCTACTTTAAGACCAAGTATTGCCTGGTGTGCCATTCCCATGTGCCGGCGGTGTTTAAGTTGGGCAAGGGCGGCGCTTGTTCTTTCAGCAAGTTTTTGCCGGGTAGCGCGGTGGGGTTGGGGGAGGAGCGGTTGATTATAAACCCCGGCGCCGTGGGACAGCCGCGGGACGGTGACCCCAGGGCAAGCTACGCTATCTACGACAGCAAGGCCGGTCAGGTCAAGCTCCACCGTGTTCCTTACGATATTACCGCCACTCAGGCCAAGATGGTGGAGCAGATGCTGCCGATGAGGCTGGTAGCTCGCCTGAGCCGTGGTGCTTAGTCGGGCGTTATTCCCCATTGTTGACATGAATAGCAGTCAAACGATAAACTTATGGGGTTGTTTTAAAAACCGCCAGTTCATTGATTCTTTATGAGGAGTGAAGAAAATGGCAAAAGTACCGAGTAAAATTGAAACCTGGCAGATGGTAGAGCCGGGCAAGCTGGAGAGGAAGAGCATCGATGCCCCCGAGCTAAAGCCCGGTGAGGTGATGGTTGAGATTGCCGGCTGCGGCGTTTGCCATACCGACCTGGGCTATTTCTATGACGGCGTGCCCACGGTTAACAAACCGCCGCTTTCCCTGGGGCATGAAATCAGCGGCACGGTAATAGCCGGTGACGAGGACTGGGTGGGGAAGGAAGTGATTATCCCGGCGGTGATGCCGTGCAATAACTGCCCCATCTGCGCCGCCGGCCGGGGCAACCGCTGCCTGGCCCAGAAGATGCCCGGCAACAGCATGGAAATCTACGGCGGCTTCTCCAGCCACATCGTGGTGCCGTCGGCGGATTTGTGCCCGGTTACGCATAGAGACGGCGTGCCCCTTTCTCATTTCGCCGTTATTGCCGATGCCGTAACCTCGCCCTACCAGGCGGCGATGAGGGCCGAGGTTAAGCCCGGTGATTTGACCATCATTATCGGGATTACCGGCGGGCTGGGGGTCTATGCCGCCCAGATCTGTAAGGCGCTGGGGGCCAAAGAGGTCATCGGTATCGCCCGCAACCCGGATAAGCTGAAGAGGGCCTTGAGTTACGGCGCTACCCATGTCATCAGCTCGGTGGATAAGAGCCCCCGCGACATCAGGGACGAGTTCCGCGCCTACTGCAAGGAGAAGGGCGTGCCGGCGAACTACGGCTGGAAGATTTTTGAGTGGACCGGCACCGGTGAGGGCCAGGCCATCGGGCTGGAGCTGCTTTCCTTCATCGGCAAGCTGCTAATCTGCGGCTTCGGCATGCAGAAGAACGAGTACGCTATGTCCCGTTTGATGGCCTTTGACGCCGATATCCTGGGCTCCTGGGGCTGTCTGCCCAAGTACTACCCCGCCGTCCTTGATTTGGTGCTAAAGGGCAAGGTAGAGATAGAGCCCTTTATCGAGACCCGGCCGATGAGCCAGATACAGCAGGCATTTGAGCAGGGCCACAAGGGTGGTCTTACTAAAAGAATAATACTGACCCCTGACTTTTAATATTAAAAAAAGGAGGATAAAAATGGCATTAGATTGGATGCCCAGAGAAGGTGGTGTAAAAGACCACAACATTTGGGGCATGGAGCATTTCGGCACCGAGCCGCCCTGCACCATGTATGAGGAAAAACCCGTAATCGACCCCAGCGGCAAACC
>JABMRW010000069.1 GCA_013202445.1 Deltaproteobacteria bacterium
CGTCTAGGGTAGTTCCTAACACCTGGGTAACCTGCAATTCCGAGCTCTTACCGACAATGGTAACCACCTTTACTCCGGCGCTAGCCAGAGCCAGAAGGTTAGCATCTGTTTCAGCTTTAGCCTTGGGATACCGGGTGCTGCCAAAAGCGACCAGTACCGAGTTAGCCAGGGTAAGATTCTGTGCCTTATCGAAGAACTCAATATCCTTTGGGTTAGAGCCAGGCCAGCCGCCCTCTATGAAGTGAATACCTAACTCGTCAAGCTTTTGGGAAATATGCAGCTTGTCCACCACCGAGAAAGAAATACCCTCACGCTGGGCTCCGTCCCGAAGCGTAGTGTCATAAAGCTGAACTGATGGCACTTCTTAGCCTCCCACCTTCTTAGCAATCAAATCCCCCATCTCTTTCGTCCCCACCTTTGTTTTACCTTCATCCATTATATCATAGGTGCGGTAACCCTCCTGTAAGACATCGTCAACCGCAGCCTCAATAGCCTGTGCTTCTGCTGGTAAGCCGAGGGAGTAGCGCAGCATCGTAGCCACACTGAGAATGATAGCAATGGGATTAGCCATATTCAGTCCAGCGCGCCGAGGGGCACTGCCGTGGATAGGTTCGTACATGCCGAATGTCTTGACTCCCTCCCGCGGCACCCCGGCCAGACTGGCCGAAGGCAGCATTCCCATAGAGCCGGCCAGCATCGAGGCCTCGTCGGTGAGAATATCGCCGAACATGTTCTCGGTAACCAGCACATCGAAATAGGTCGGGTTCTGAATCAACCGCATGGAACAGGCATCAACCAGCATATGGTCCAGCTCCACCTCGGGGTATTGCGGGGCGACCTCCATGGTCACCTGCCGCCAGAGGCGGGAGGACTCAAGTACATTGGCTTTATCCACCGAGGTCAATTTCTGGCGCCGGCTCCTGGCCAACTCAAAGCCCACCCGGACGATGCGCTCAATCTCATGCTCGGAGTAGGTCATGGAGTCGGTAGCCCGCCTCCCCCGGGATGTCTGCCACCGCCTTTTAGGGCGGGCGAAGTAGAGACCTCCTGTAAGCTCCCGGACAAAGACAAGGTCTACCCCCCGGATGACCTCAGGCTTAAGGTTAGTGGAGTCAACCAGAACCGGGGAGACCTTGACCGGGCGCAGGTTGGCGAAAAGCCCCAGCTCCTTACGCAGTGCCAGCAGTCCGTCTTCGGGGTGGACTTTAGCCAGGGGGTCGTCCCACTTGGGGCCGCCCACCGCCCCCAGCAGCACCGCATCTGCGTCCTGGCACATCCTCACGGTATTATCGGACAGTGCTGTCCCCTCTTTGTCAATGGCAATCCCACCCACCAGTCCGTAGTGCAGTTTAAAGCGGTGGCCAAACCTTTTGCCTACCACCTCCAGCACCTTGACTCCTTCGGTGGCAACCTCAGGACCAACGCCATCACCGGGTAAAACTACCAGTTCAAATTGCATCTAAACTCTCCTGCTATCTAGTCTTTTTTTGGTGTACTCAACCAGCCCGCCGGCGGAGATAAGCTCCGCCATAAAATCGGGGTAGGCTTTTGCCTCAAACTCCATGCCATTGGTCAGGTTATTTATCCTGCCGTTGGACAGGTCAACCTCCAGATTGTCACCAGCTTCGGTCTTATCCACCGCCTGGTCACATTCCAGCAGGGGCAGGCCGATATTTATAGCGTTGCGGAAGAAGATGCGGGCGTAGCTTTTGGCTATTATACAGGAAATTCCCGCCGCCTTGATAGCCAGTGGGGCGTGCTCCCTTGATGAGCCGCAGCCGAAGTTGGTGGTGGCCATCATTATATCACCCGGCTGGACCCTTTTAACGAAGTCCTCGTCTATATCCTCCATGCAGTGCTTGGCCAGCTCCGCCGGTTCTGAAACATTAAGGTAGCGCGCCGGTATGATAGCATCCGTATCAACATTAGCCCCGTATTTATGGACTTTACCTTTTAGCATTTATAGAACCCCTCCCCTATTTATATCTATTCCCACCCGCCGCCCTTAATGATAAGGGGCTTTGCCCCTTTTAATCCCCTTACCTAAACCAAACTCCCCTCAAAATCCTTTAGCTAACACTCCCGGGGCAGGCTAATTTCATTTTGCAGTTTGCGCAGCCCTTCTTTCGGCTTAAAAACCCGCTATAAACAGAAACTAAGAGAAGCAGGGCTAATACTATTATCTTAAAGACGGTGAATTCCTTTATGATTGAGATTACGATAAGCACAATCGGAATCAGGCTCAACAGCCCGTAGGTAAGCGGTGCCAGCTTGACGCCGATGCTGGTACTAAACTTTTCCATCTCACCTTTTTTAAAAAATAAAGCGGATAGTTTACCCCACCCCGTGCCACACCACTTACCGTAGTAATAACAATTTGTGCACACCAGCTTTCTTAAGACAACACCGACCATTATCAAGGCGGCAGCAAGATAAAGCCAGCCAAGCAAAGGGTGCAAGAACCAGCAGGCAATAGTGCCTAAGGCAATCCATAGCATCATTACCAGATTACCTAGGATTATGGTTGCCTTTGGGTGTTCCTCTAAGCCTTGCTCAAATATAGCTATTTTACCTTTCATAGTCATAATTCCACCAAACTCCTCTCAAAATCTCTCACTTTTTTGGGTTTGCCGTTCTTATCTGTCTCTATCGTATGCCCCTCGGCTTTCAGCTTTTCAGCCTGGGTTTCTAGCCCCCCGGGGTATTTTTCGTTAAGCACCCCGCCCACCTTCAGCGTCCGCCAGTAGGGGGTAATATCCTTTTTCCCCTCGGCGGCGTCTTCTCCGGCGGCGCGGGCAGCGATGCCGGCAAATATGCCGGTGGTTATCGGGCAGCCGATACTGGCACCGTGTCGTTTGGCCAGCTGAGCCCGTATCTGGTTGATGGTGGTGAGTTTACCACTGGGCACGCTCCTCATGATTTCGTCCACCTCTCTCGGCGCCGGGATGACCACGGTGCCCGTCCCCCATCTGGTGCTCATCTTACCGGTGATTTCCACCACTCTTGGAAAATCTTTATCATCGGCCAGCTTTTCCCGCCAGGTTTTGCGCAGTTTAGCCATTGAACTGCACCCCCTTAAATATTCTCCGGGCTGGTAATCTTACCCATTACAGCGCTGGCCGCCGCCACCGCCGGGTTGGCCAGATAGACCTCGGACTTGGTGCTACCCATTCTGCCGACGAAGTTGCGGTTGGTGGTAGAGACGCACCTCTCGCCATCGGCCAGAACTCCCATATGC
>JABMRW010000070.1 GCA_013202445.1 Deltaproteobacteria bacterium
CTATAACATGTCACTCTTATCTTTTCAATGCGGAGAAAGACCCATAAAAAGCGTAGTGTGATGCGGAGTGTATTTCGACATTGGAGAGATAAATCGAAACATGTTCAGATCAAGGTAACAATCCGCTAAAAAGTGTGATCAAGTCACAATCCAAGCTATCGTTGCACAAAAGCCTCTTTTGTGACCTAAGCAACAATACAAGCAAATGTGACCACATGCTGGGTGGCAAGCTTTTAATGAGGGAATAGAATTTCACCAAGTGAGAAGACTAGAACGAAGAGTCCTATCGCCGTTGCCATAAAAACGAGAACAGACCGCTCCCTGCTTTTTACAATGCCGATGATCCCGGTCACCAAGGCTGATACACCGGAAACTCCAGCAAGTAGCATAGGTATTGTGAGCGAAAGATTGCTGAAAAATGTATCACCACCACGTTGTCCCGACGCAACCAGGATCAGAAACACCGCGAAAAACAAAAGGAATGCAATAATCAGTCCGGTCGACCATTTACCCATTGTGCTTTTGGGCTTAAGGCTTATTCTCATGCTGTTCATATATTGGAGATACTATATGGCATTTGTCAAGCTTAACAACGAAATGCTAAATCGTGCAACTGGCCGGTGGGGAAAACTCCAGCCCGCTACCCAGAGGTCGCCCGTTCGAATCCAACCCCCGCATGCTTTCCCATAGCCTCAACCCCGGAGAAAGAGTTTGACAAGCTCAGAAGTTTAGGATATCTTAAGTTACTCCTTATAGCCAATCCTGGGAAGGCTTTGAGACGGAGCACATGGAAGCAAGCAGGTTAGAGCAGCAAGACCAGCCTGATGAGGGAGAGCGGTATCAAGAGCTACTCGCTTTAAGCCGAGTCTCAGCCGCCATCAGTGGTCTGTGGGATTTGGACGCTGTCCTCAAGGTAGCCCTTGATAATATCCTCAAAATCATGAAGGGAACTATTGGAGGCATCCTTCTTGCCGATGAGCAGACCCAAACGTTATCCTATCATATCCATCAGGGTTTGAGTGACAGGTATGTTGAGAAGATGCGCCTCAACCTGGGTGAAGGCATTGCTGGAAGAGTAGCTCAAAGTGGCAAAGCGATTCTGCTGGAGGATATCTCTATTGACTCTCGTGTGGCCCACCCAGACCTGGTAAGCGCCGAGGGTCTAAAGGCTTTCATCTGTGTCCCTATCAGGGCCAAAGACAACGTTCTAGGGGTGATTAACGTTGCCAGCCGTAAAGCACACCGCTTCAGCAGTAAGGATTTACATCTATTGCACTCTATTGGAGACCAGCTTGGTGTTGCTATTCAGCAGGCAAGACTGTACGAACGACTGCGAAAGGCACGAGAAAGATACCGCAAGCTCACCCGACAAATTCTGGTCGCTCAAGAAGACGAGCGGAAGAGACTGGCTCGTGAACTACATGATGAAACCAGCCAGACACTTTCAGGACTTACGCTTCAGTTACAGGCGCTGGTGGGTATGGTTGAGAAGTCCAGCGGTGACACCGAGTTGATAGCCAGGTTGAAAAAGGTCCAATCTCTGGCCGTCCAGGTACACACGGAGGTAAGAAGGTTAATGACCGACTTGCGCCCTTCGTTGTTAGATACACTGGGGCTGGTTCCAGCCATTCGTCAACTGGCTGATACCAGACTCCGCCCCTTAAACATCAATGTATCCGTGGAAACTATAGGTACTGAAAGACGTTTGGATCCAGAAGCCGAAACTGGACTCTTCCGGGTTGCCCAGGGCTCTATAGGCAACATCATTGAGCACTCAAAGGCGAAGAACGCCACCATCGCCGTGGAATATCAGGATAGTGAACTGGTGCTGCGCATTACTGATGATGGCAAAGGGTTTGATGTCTCGGCTATCACCGATGTTGAGGAGAGCGGGCGCGGACGGGGTCTATTCAGTATGAGAGAGAGGGTCATGCTCCTGGGCGGTACTGCCTCTGTTGAATCAAAGATTGGCCAGGGAACCACGGTCTGGGCCAAGGTGCCTATAGTTCACGGTGAGGAACATGGATAAGATAAAGGTGCTCGTTGTTGATGACCACCCTATCGTGAGGGAGGGGATTTGCGCTCTACTGGCCGTTGTCGGTGATATGGCAGTAGTCGCCGAGGCGGCTAATGGCAGCGAAGCAATAGATACGGTCAGAGAGCTACAGCCGGATGTTGTGCTTATGGATATTGCCATGCCTATCATGGGAGGGCTAGAAGCTACCCGCCGCATATGCCGCGAATTTCCAAAAACAAAAGTGCTAATCCTGACCCAATATGACGATAAAGAATACGTACTGCCGGTAATTGAAGCCGGTGCTTCCGGCTTCGTCAGCAAGGCAGCGGCATCCTCAGAACTTATTTTAGGTATCCGCTCTGTATACCGTGGAGATTCATACCTTTCTCCCCCGGCGGCCAAGCTACTGGTCGAAGGTTATCGTTACAAGATTGGCAGCCGGGTTGGCAAAGACCCCTATGATCAATTGACTGACCGAGAGCGGGATGTATTAAAACTGATGGCAGATGGGCATACCAACCAGGAAATAGCCGATATTCTAGTCATCAGCCGCAAAACCGTCGAGGGCCATAAGACAAACCTCATGGCCAAGCTTGATATCCACAACCGTACTGAACTAGTCAAATATGCCTTGCGCAAAGGTATCATAACTGTTTGAAGTACGGAATAAACAGGGGTAAATCCTAGGAAATTTAGGGTTTTTTCACCCTGCCTATCAAGGAAAAGCCCTCTTCTCCATTTACAGCCTTTGGTTTATTGTTAAGGTTATTAACAAACCTCCGACCGTAAACGCAAATTCGGCAGTATGGCGGTGATGGAGGAAGGAGGCTGCGATGGAACACGGTCATAGAATTCTGATTGTGGATGATGACCCCGATTTCACCCAAGCTCTACAGGCAGCTTTAGAGGCTAAATCATGCTCGGTAGTTACCGCCTCTGAGCGGCGTCAGGCTGAAGGCATGGTTCGCTCTCATGAGCCCGAGCTGGTGGTACTGGGCACAATTATGCCTCGCGGAGACGCTTTCCTGATTCACCAGTGGCTGAAACAGTCGCTTGGATTCAGCAACCTGCCTATTATAGTGGTTAATACGCCACCGGAGAAACAGCATCTCAAGGGATGGAGGAGGGAGGAAGGTATGCAATGTGAGGTTGAGGACTTCCTGTCCAGACCTATTGAGCTAACCGTGCTGGTGCCTCGTATCGAGAAGCTGCTGGATAGGGTAACCAGAAAGATCAGGGTGTTAGTGGTAGATGACCATGCCGTGGTCAGAGATGGTATTCGAGCCGTACTCGCCCTGCAGCATGATATGCAGGTGGTGGGCGAAGCCGCCAACGGAAGGGAGGCGATAGATAAAACCGGCCAGTTTTTACCCGACGTGGTGCTCATGGACATAGTCATGCCGGAGATGAACGGTCTGGAGGCGGCCAAGGAGATATGCCAGCAGTATCAGCAAGCCAGGGTCTTAATGCTGACGCAGTATGACGATGAGGAAAATGTCCTGGCCAGCCAGCAGGTAGGCGCACTGGGCTTTATTCCCAAAACAGTGGTCAGTTCTCAGCTACTAAATGGAATAAGGTCGGTGTATGAAGGCAAGAAATTTATCTGCGCCGTTAATTAATAGATAACCCCTAAAAGGAGCCACCCTTGGAAACAGTTACCATTACGCTTGATGGTGTGGAGGTAAGCGGCTATTCCGGGATGACCATCTTGGATCTCGCCCGGGAATCGGGGGTGGATATTCCCACTCTGTGTCATGACCGTTATCTGGCCCCTACCGGTGCCTGCCGGCTCTGTATCGTAGAAGACGAAAGCTCAGAAGCCTTGCTTGCCTCCTGCGTTGCTCCAATAAGACCGGGGATGGTGATAAATACCCGCTCGCCGCGGGTACTGGAGCGCCGGAGATTACTCATTCAGCTCATGCTCGCCAGTCATCCCGACTCGTGCCTCGTTTGCGATAAGGGCAACCAGTGTCAGTTGAGAAAGCTGGGTGCCGAGATGGGCATCGGACTGGTGGAATTACAGAAAATCCCACGACTGGCGGCCACCCAGGAGGTGAACCCCTTCATTGAAAGGGACCTGTCCAGGTGTATCCTATGCGCCAAGTGTATCCGGGCCGATCAGGAGCTCGTTGTCGAGGGTGCCATCGATTATATCGGTCGTGGCTTTGCTACTAAACCAGCCACATTAAATGATATGCCGCTGGAGAACTCCGAGTGTACCTTCTGTGGAACCTGTGTGGCCCATTGCCCCACCGGTGCCCTGATGGAAAAGGAGAAGTCATACCGTGGGACGGCCACCAAAACGGTCGATACCGTCTGTCCGTTCTGCGGCTGTGGCTGTACCCTCCACCTGGAGGTAAAGGACAATCAAATAGTAAGGGCTAAACCAGGCGAAAGCCCGGTTAATCACGGCACGCTTTGTGTGAGGGGGTGTTACGGCTACGATTTCGTACATAGCCCGGAAAGGTTAACCAGCCCCTTAATCAAGGTAGACGGCGAGTTTCAAAAAGCGCCCTGGGAAGAGGCTATCAGCCGGGTAGCCGCTGAATTTAAAAGATTGAAGCAAGAGCATGGCGCCGACAGCCTGGCCGTACTGGGTTCCTCTAAATGTACCAATGAAGAGAACTACTTGCTACAGAGGTTGGCCCGGGTGACCTTAGGCACCAACAACATCGATAATGGCAGTCGGCTGTATAGTGCTACCAGCCGGGTTGGTCTGGGGCAGTCTATCGGTTTTCCGGGCACAACCAACTCCCTGGAAGAACTTGAGAACTCAGAAGTAATAATGGTTATCGGCGCCAACCCGGTTGTCTCAGCCCCGGCGGTAGGTTACGCCATAAAACGCGCCGCCAAATATAACGGCGCCAAGCTGCTGCTGGTTGACGTGCGTCCCACCAAGCTTAATCCTCTGGCTCATATCTGGCTTAAACCTAAAGTCGGTACCGATGTAGCCCTGCTGAACGGCCTGGCCAGGGTGATTATTGAAGAAAAACTGTTTGACGAGGAATTCGTCGCCCGCAAAACGGATAACTTCGACGGGCTGTCCCAAAGTTTAAAGCCGTATACCCTGGAACAGGTAGAAAAGGTAACCGGTATCCCCAAGCAGGATGTGCAACGGGCGGCTCGCACCTTTGCCCAAGCCGAGTGGGCATCTATTGTTTACGGAAATGGAGTCACCCAGTATGTTAACGGGGTAGACAGCGTGATGGCTCTGGCTAATCTAGCCATGCTGACGGGGAATATCGAGCGGCGGGGAGGAGGCATCTTTGCCCTGCAACGGGAAAACAACGCCCAGGGTGCCTGTGATATGGGTAGTTTGCCCGACTTCCTGCCCGGATATCAGAGCCTGGATGATGCGCAGGCTAGGAGTGACTTTGAAAGGCGGTGGGGGAGCAGTCTGCCAGGCAATGCCGGTCTATCGGCCCTGGAGATGATTGAGCAGGCTGAAGCAAGAAAGCTTAAAGGGATGTTCATCGTCGGCGAAAATCCTGCCTCCAGCTTCCCTCGCCCTTCTCTGGTTAGAAAGGCTCTGGCTGCCCTCGAATTTCTTGTGGTCGCTGACATGTTCCTGACCGAGACAGCTAGACTAGCCGAGGTAGTCTTGCCCTCGGCCAGCTTCGCCGAAAAAGAGGGCACCTTTACTAACTTTGAAGGCCGGACTCAGCCAGTGAGGAAAGCCATCGAACCAATTGGTGGCTGCCTGCCGGATTGGAAAATAATTCTCCAGCTGTCTAAAGAGATGGGGCAGCCGATGCCATACTCCTCTCCTCAAGAGGTTAGGAACGAGATTGAAGAGTTGCTCCCCTTTTATCAGCGCCCTGCCTCTGCCGACCTGGAAAAGGAGGATGTGGAGTGGGCCGGTCTGGAGAGTGAGAGTGTAAGAACCAAGCGCCTGTACAGAGGTCCATTCCCCAGCGGGTTTGGGCGCCTTTCCCCGGCCGAGTATACCCCGCCAACCGATATATCCGGGAACGGCTATCCACTGACCCTGCTGTCCGGCTCAGTACTGCCCCACTTTGGCAGCGGCACCAGGAGCTTGCGGGCTTCACGGCTTAAAGAATTTTCACCACATTCCTGGGTAGAAGTCAGCCAGGATGACGCCAAACACCTCGGACTTGGCGATGGCGACCCGGTCAAGGTAGCCTCATCGATAGGTGAACTAACTACCACGATCAGGGTAACCGACTCGTTGCCCTCCGGTCTGCTTTTCATGCCTATCTCGTTTCCGGATAGCCCGGTAAACGAACTGTTCGATATTAAATTAGACCCCAGGTCTAAGGCTCCTTTTCTCAAAAGCTGCGCGGTAAGGCTGGAAAGGATTAAGCCATAATGACCAGAACCAAGAAAACTACCAAAGCTGACCTGAAGAAAATAGACGCTATTATTGGTAATTATCGGGGACAAAGGTGGGGGCTTATACCACTGCTGCATGACGTGCAGATGGCGGTGGGCTATATCCCCCCCGAGGCAATGCCACGCATCGCCAGCGGCCTGGGCATGTTTCCCAGTCAGGTACAGGGGGTAATCTCCTTTTATACCCAGTTTTACACCGAGCCGCGGGGCAAGAATATCGTCAGGGTATGTCGGGGCACGGCCTGTCACGTGCGGGGTGGTAAAACAATACTGAAACTGGTCAAACGAGAACTGGGGCTGGAAGAGGGAGAGACTAGTCCCGATATGGAGTACACCCTGGAGACCGTTGCCTGCATCGGTGTCTGCGCCCTGGCGCCTAATATCGTAATTAATCAGGAAACGCACGGCGATTTGAACCCCAAGAAAGTAGCCAGATTGTTCGAGGGTAAGCGGAAAAAATGAAGCGGAATGGGCAGCACAATCGCACTGTTTTTGTCTGCCGCGGCACGGGGTGTGTCTCGGGCGGCGGTGATGCTGTTTTCAAGGCGCTAAAGGCTGAGCTGGCAAGGCAGAAGCTAAAGGGTGCTGAGATAGATTTCACCGGCTGTCACGGCTTCTGCCAGCAGGGCCCAAATGTTATCATCGAGCCTGACGGTATCTTCTATACCAAGGTGGAGCCGGAGGACGCCGCTGAGATTGTAAGCTCACACCTCCGGGACGAGAAGCCGGTGGAGCGCCTTTTCTACCGTGACCCGGTCAGCGGCCAGGCTATACCAGGCTACTCGGATATAAAATTCTATAAAGAGCAGAGGCGGGTCATATTGCGTAACTGTGGCCACATCAATCCAGAGAGGATTGATGACTACCTTGACCGCGGCGGCTACCAGTCCCTGCGTAAGGTGCTCTTTCAGATGAAGCCGGAAGAGGTCATTGAGGAGGTGAAGAGTTCAGGGTTGCGCGGGCGCGGTGGGGCTGGTTTTCCCACCGGACTCAAGTGGGAATTCTGCCGCAATGCCTCCGGCTCACCAAAATATGTTATCTGTAACGCTGATGAAGGTGACCCCGGCGCCTTCATGGACCGCTCTATCCTGGAGGCAGACCCCCATTCCGTCATCGAAGGGTTGGCCATCTGTGCTTATGCCATCGGTTCCAACGAAAGCTATGTCTATGCCCGTGCCGAGTACCCCCTGGCGGTAAGCCGGCTCCGAATAGCCCTTGACCAGGCTAGAGAGAGAGGATTCCTGGGAAATGATATACAGGGCTCCGGTTTCAATTTCAATGTGCAAATTAAGGAAGGGGCCGGTGCCTTTGTCTGTGGCGAGGAGACCGCCCTTATCGCCTCTATTGAGAGCCGGCGGGGCATGCCCCGCCCCCGCCCGCCTTTCCCGGCCCAATCAGGCCTGGACGGTAAACCCTCCAACATCAACAATGTGAAAACGCTGGCCTCAATACCGGTTATCATAGAGAGAGGGGCTGGCTGGTTTGCCAGTATCGGCACCGAGAAGAGTAAGGGCACCGCTGTGTTTGCCCTCACCGGGAAGATCGCCAATAGTGGACTGGTGGAGGTGCCGATGGGTACTCCATTATCCCATATTATCTATGAGATTGGCGGTGGCATCCCCAGAAATAAACGGCTTAAAGCAGTGCAGACTGGTGGCCCATCAGGTGGCTGTATACCAGCCCGTTTCATTGACCTGCCCGTAGACTATGAATCACTGGCTCAGATGGGTTCGATAATGGGTGCTGGCGGTATGGTGGTGATGGACGAGACAACCTGCATGGTGGAGATAGCCCGCTACTTTCTTAGTTTTACCCAGGCTGAATCCTGCGGAAAATGTACTCCCTGCCGC
>JABMRW010000071.1 GCA_013202445.1 Deltaproteobacteria bacterium
AAATGGTCATGCCCGGCGATAATATTGACATGAAGATAAAACTTATCTATCCGGTAGCCATGGAGCAAGGTCTGCGTTTTGCTATCAGAGAAGGGGGTAGAACGGTAGGTGCCGGTACCATTAGCCGCATCATCGAGTAAAAATGGCGAGAAAGGCTGAAGCCAGGAATATTATCTATCTTGCCTGCACCGAATGCAGGGAGAGAACATATACTACTAGTAAGAACAGGCGCAACGACTCCCAGAGGTTGGAGCTTAAGAAGTATTGCCCACGTTGTCGCACTCATACCCTCCACAGGGAGACTAAGTAGTGGCCGGCAACTAAAAAGGTATGTGAGGATTTTTCATGACTCATCGTGCTACTTCCAAACGTTCCAGGTTTAGTATTATTGGTGAAACCATAGCCGAGTTAAAAAAGGTAGTCTGGCTCACCAGACGAGAGGCGGCTTATTTGACCTTTATGGTGCTAATTGTGGCTGTTATAGTGGCTATACTTCTGGGAGCCTTTGATTTTGGTTTTACCAACCTGGTCGATAAATTCTTTCTGGGCGGATAGAAGCTTCTATCCTGGCTTTTTAAGGAATCTTGGTCTTAATGAGGTTATCGGTGGAAGGGAATCAAAAAAGTTGGTTTGTTGTTCATACTTACTCCGGGTATGAAGAACGAGTTAAGAAGAATCTGGAGCAACGCATCAAGTACATGGACAGCGGGGAGGAAATCTCCCAGGTGGTCATACCGACTGAGGTGGAGATTGAGGTTAAGAACGGGCAACGGCGCAATGTGGATAAGAAGATACTGCCCGGTTATATTCTGGTTCAGATGGAGTTGAGCGACCAGAGCTGGAATATAGTGCGTAATACCCCCGGTGTCACTGGTTTTGTTGGCAGCGGTAACAAGCCGACCCCTCTTGAGGAGGGGGAGGTTAACAAAATTTTGAAGCAGATGGAAGCGGAAACGCCTAGGGTTAGGGTTGGTTTCCGTAAAGGGCAGAGTGTGCGGGTGACCAGCGGTCCCTTTATTGATTTTGTTGGGGTGGTGAGTGAAATCAGCATGGATAAGGGTAAGGTAAGGGTGCTCCTTTCCCTTTTCGGGCGGGAGACGCCGGTAGAGCTTGATTTTTTGCAGGTGGAGAAGCTTTAGGGAGGCAAAGTGGCCAAAAAGAAGGTTGTAGCTGTAATTAAACTACAGATTCCAGCGGGGAAGGCCAATCCGGCGCCGCCGGTAGGCCCTGCCTTGGGACAGCATGGGCTTAATATTATGGCCTTCTGTAAGGAATACAACGAGCGCACCGCCAGCCAGGAAGGTTCTATTATTCCGGTGGAAATAACCGTATTTGAGGATCGCTCTTTTACCTTTGTTACCAAAACGCCGCCGGCTACCGATTTGCTCAAAAAAGCGCTGGGCATAGAAAAGGGCTCAACCGGTGCCGGGCATGAAAAGGTGGGTAAGATAACCCGAGCCCAACTCCGGGAGATAGCCCAGCTTAAGGCTAAGGATTTGAACGCTAATAATATTGAAGGGGCGGAGCGAATTATTGAGGGCACCGCCCGAAGTATGGGTATTGAGGTGGAATAACGTTGACTAAACACGGTAAGAAATATAATGAAGCGGTAGGTTTGGTAGACAGGACCCAGCTTTATCCTCCCCTGGAGGCTATTGAGCTGGCCAAGAAGGTGGCTTATTCCAAATTTGATGAGACGGTTGAGCTTCACCTGCGGATGGGTGTTGACCCCCGTGACGCTACCCAGCAGGTGCGTGGTGTGGCTCTGTTGCCCCATGGTCTGGGCAAAAAGGTGCGGGTTCTGGTTTTTGCTCAAGGTGAAGCGGCCAGAGACGCCGAGACCGCCGGAGCTGATTTGGTGGGTGGTGATGATTTGATTAAGAAGATTGAGGGTGGCTTTTTGGATTTTGATACTGCTATAGCTACCCCGGATATGATGGGTAAGGTAGGCCGGCTGGGGAAAATTCTGGGGAGGCGGGGATTGATGCCTAACCCCAAGTCGGGGACGGTTGTGGCTGGCGAAAACTTGCCCCGGGCAATCAGCGAGGCCCGCCAGGGGCGGGTGGAGTTTAAGCTAGACAAGACCGCCATTATTCATCTCCCGCTGGGTAAGGTTAGTTTTGAGGCTGATAAGCTGATGGGCAACCTTACCGCTGTGATTGAGGCAATATCCCGGGCTAAGCCCGCCGGTGCCAAGGGCCAGTATATCAAGACCGCTTCTTTGACTACTACTATGGGACCTGGCATAAAGCTTAACCTGAAACCAACCTTATCGTTAACCTCTGGTTGATAATATAATAGTCTTTATTTAAGGGGATTTTTCATGGAAGATGTTGCTATTGTCGGTGCTGGTCAAAGCGTTTTTGCTCGTAGCTGCGGTGAGTCTATCCGGGAGTTATGTTTTGAGGCTTATAAGGAGGCACTGGAGGGCCTGGATATCACCGGCAATGATATAGATGCCTCTGTTGTTTGCTCGGCGCCGGAATATGATAAACAGCGCTCACCATCGGGCTTAATATCGGAGTATCTGGAGCTGACTCCCAAGCCGACCTTCTATGTGGAGACGGTCTGTTCCTCCAGCAGCACGGGTTTAAGAGTAGCCTGGTCGCTGATAAAGGCGGGGCTTCACAAGACGGTGGCGGTGATAGGTTTTCAGAAGATGTCCGAGCTTTCTTCCCGTGACGCTGCCGAGAGGATGGGCCGGGGAGGAGATATAATCTGGGAGTCACCCTTCGGGATAACCATGCCCGCCGGCTATGCCATGTACGCCCGGGCTCATATGGCCAGGTACGGGACTACCGAGGAGCACTTAGCCAAGGTGCGGGTCAAGAACTCCCACTACGGGGTGGCCAATCCAAAGGCCAACTACCGCAAGGAGCTGAGCCTGGAGGATATCTTGAATTCGGAGATGATAACCAGCCCGCTGAAAAAGTTTGACTGCTGCGCCAACGCCGATGGCTCCTCCTGCATCATCCTGGCCGGGGGCGATGTGGCTAAAAGCATAACCAAAAAGCCTATCTGGGTGGTGGGACTGGGGGCGGCCACGGATACCATGAGCATGGCCGGCAGGAAGTCGCTCACTGGACTGCAGTGTGCTCAGGAAGCTGCCAAGCAGGCTTACGAGATGGCCGGTGTTAAACCCCAGGATATTGATGTGGCCGAGGTTCACGATTGTTTTACCGTCTCCGAGCTTCTGGCTTATGAAGACCTGGGCTTTGCCAAGCCCGGGGAGGGGGCGGGGTTGCTTGAGGATAAAGAGACCTACGTCGAAGGCAAGATACCGGTGAATGTCGACGGCGGGTTGTTATCTAAAGGACACCCGATAGGCGCTACCGGCGGCTCGCAAATTCGGACTATTGTCCGCCAGCTGCGGGGGGAGGCCACCGAGGCTCAGGTGAAGGACGCAGAGATAGGTCTGGTGCATAATATCGGTGGCGTTGGGCAATACGGCAACGTAACCATTTTGAGGAGGTAGCTTGAATGGGCTTTGAGAATTTTGGCACAGTTAGCTTCACCGCCGAAGCCAAAGTGGCTGATTTTATAACCCAGCTGGAGGCGGGTAAGGTAATGGCCACCAGGTGCCGTAAGTGCGGGGGTAGCTACTTTCCACCCAAGGCGGATTGCCCGAAGTGTCTGTCCAGTGATGTAGAGTGGTTCGAAGTTAAGAGCCAGGGTAAGCTCTTAAGCTATACTGTGGTAAATTACGGTCCCAGTGGTTTTGAGAACGATGCTCCCTATATTCTGGCTCTGGTTAAGTTTGACGAGGGCATCCAGATTCTGGCCCGATTGAGCCGGGATATTGAGGAGAAGGATATCAAGATGGGCATGAATTTGACGGTCAATCCGGCAAAATTGCCCGATAACAGGATTGCCTACGAATTCAGGAGAGCCTAGTAAGGTAAGGAGGTTTAAGATGCCTGAGAGAAATGTTTGTATTATTGGCGGTGGCATGAGCCTGTGGGGGGTGAGGGAGGCAAGCATAATAGACATGGCTCAGGAAGCAGCCAAGGATTGTTTTGATGATGTTCCGGCGCTTAAGAAGGAGGACGTAGATGGCCTTCTATTTGCCTCTTCCTACTGCGGACGGAGTGCCTTTCAGGTCAATATAGCTCCGGTAATAGCCGAGCGCATTGGCATTAAACCAACCAGTATGTGTACCAGGGTGGATACGTTGTGTGCCGGTGGTAGTTCGGGTATTATCCTGGCTGCGGGGCTGATAAAGGCGGGGTTGGCTGATGTTATGATGGTAGCCGGTGGCGAGAAGCTCTATACACCTCAGAGGTGGGAGACCTATTACAGCGAGATGGCTTCTATAGACCATGATTGGGATGGTGCCCAGGGAATGGGACTGCCACCCCCCTTCTTTAGCATGACGGCTCAGGAGCATATGAAACACTACGGAACCACCAAGGAACAACTGGCAGCCGTCGCCGTCAAGAACCGGAGAAATGGCTCTACCAACCCAAAGGGACAATTTCAAAAGGAGGTTACACTGGAAGAGGTGATGGCCGCCAGACCGATAGTTCCTCCGCTTGGCCTCTTTGACTGTACCCCTATCACCGACGGGTGTGCCGCCGTGCTCCTGACCTGTGAAGAGAAAGCGAAGGAGCTCAGCGATAGGCCCCTGGTTTATATCAGGGGTACGGCTCAGGCAACGCTTCATAGCATGTCAATGAACTGGCCTGGCGAGCATCTGGCTGATTGGGTTCACCTGAGAACGGCAGCCAAAAAGGCTTATGAGAGGGCGCGGGTTGGGCCTGATGATATCGATGTTGCCCAGACCCATGACTGCTTCACTATCTCTGAGATTATTGAGATGGAGGACCTGGGTTTCTGCAGGAAGGGGGAGGGGGGACCATTTGTTGAGTCGGGACAGGGTGATTTTGGCGGCAAGGTCCCGGTAAACACCGATGGCGGGCTGCTCGCCTGTGGCCATCCCTTTGGCGGCACTGGCATCCGCCAGGCACGCGAGATACTCAACCAGCTGCAGGGAAGAGCGATAAGGCAGGTAGAGGGCGCTGAGATTGGGCTGACGCACAACTTGAGCGGACTCAATGTTGAGCATACCATACTTATTTACGGGAGAGAACCCTAAGAATTTAGAAAATCGTAAGGGGGGAGTTATGCCAGTACCGGGAGTACCAATTTTGGAAGGTTTATACCCATCTACTTTGGACCTTTATCCCTTCGAGGCTAAGGAGTTTAACCGAATTCACCAGTTTTATGAAAACCTTAGGCAGAAGAGATTTACCACTACCAAGTGCAAAAAGTGCGGCAATGTGCCTTTCCCGCCCCGGGTTGTCTGCCCGCAGTGTAATTCCGAGGATTTAGAGTGGGTGGACCTGCCTACTCAGGGGAAGGTGCTTCGGTTTACCGAAGAGGTAGCCGGAGTCCCTCTTGGCTTTGAGTCACCTCTGATTCACGCCCTCATTGACTTGGGTGTGGGACGTAAGCTTATCTCCCGCGTCATTAACTGCAAAGAGGGGCAGCTTAAAGAAGGCGATACCGTCAAGCTGGCTGTCTATGATGTACCGCCGATGATAATAGAAAAAAGGGGCGGTGTGATGGAGGAGGCGCCGAGGGTGTTTTTTGCTTTTGAGCCGGTAAAGTAGTAAAATAGAATAAAATAACAGGATAAAACAGGTTTCCTGAGACAGCGGGTGCCAGTTGAGGCTTAATGAACTGCCTGCCGAGGATATAAAGGGCTTAAAGGGTGGGTCCTTGTGCGGCAGGCGCAAGGGCTTGTTTTTTTAGGTGAATATTTATAGTGTTAATTGGGGGTGAAGGGCGATGTCCAGGGAAAAGAAAACAGAGATTATCGATAGCCTGCAGGAGCTATTTTCTCGGTGCAGCGTTGCTATTTTGACCGATTACCGGGGTCAAGCGGCTAATGAGATGACCCAGTTGCGGCGCCGGCTGAGAGAGGCGGGGGTTGAGTATAAGGTGGTGAAGAACACGCTGGCCCGGTTTGCCGCCCAGAAGTCGGGCAGGGAAGAGCTTTTCGGTTTCCTCGATGGTCCGGTGGCGATTGCTTTTGGCTATGGTGATATAAGTGAACCGGCTAAAGCTTTGGCCACCTACATTGACGAATCAAAAGCCACCATGAGTATCAAGGGAGGTTTTTTACCTGACAGGCTGCTTACCAAGGAGGAGGTAATCACCCTTTCTGCATTACCGTCGAAAGAGGTGTTATTAGCCAGGGTTGTGGGTGGGGTGCAAGGCCCTATCTCGGCTCTGGTGGGCCAGCTTGCTTCCCCAATGATGGGGCTTATAGCTGGGTTACAAGCAAGAATTCTGCAATTAGAGGGAGGATAATATGCCAGAAGAGGAAGCCAAGGGCAAAAAAACAGCCAAGAAACCTGAAGTTGAGGCCGAGGTGAAGGAACCTAAAGCTGAGGCTGAGGCAAAGGAACCCAAAGCCAAGGCCGAAGTGAAAGAGCCTAAAGCTGAGCCTGCAGCCAAGGAACCCAAAGCTAAGGCCGAGGTGAAGAGCTCGGCAGCCGTTGAGGCGATAATGACCAGTATAAAGAAGATGAATGTGCTTGAGCTATCAGAGCTGGTCAAGGCGCTACAGACTGAGTTCGGCGTCAGCGCTGCAGTTGCGGTAGCAGCGCCGGCGGCAGCGGCTGAAGCTCCAGCGGCGGCTGAGGAGAAAACAGAGTTCAGCGTTATTCTCAAAGAAATCGGGGCTAATAAAATCAGCGTCATCAGGGCAGTGAGAGAGGTTACTACCCTGGGGCTGAAAGAGGCGAAGGACTTCGTTGAGAGTGCCCCTCAGACGGTAAAAGAGGGGATTAACCAGGAAGAAGCGAATAACATAAAACAGAAACTGGAAGCAGCTGGAGCTACTGTAGAAGTTAAATAAAGCTAAGGGGTTTAAATTATGCCTCTGAGCGATCATTTTATATTTCTGGGCGTAGGTGGTATTTTCGTCATCCTGGGCATAATCCTGATTCTCTGGGGCAGGGGTGAACAGAGAGGGTATTACAGTTCTCTGGCCGGTCGCCCTGACGCCAGGGAGTTCCTGGAACACTGGCCGCAGCGCCCGAGGGTTGGGGCGGGGCAGATAGGTGGCTGGATATCTCTGTCTGTTGGCCTGGTTCTGGCAGTGGTGGGTGGTGCCCTGTGGTTTTGGGGTTAAAAATACCCAAGATATTTGCCCCGGTGGCGGAATATACTTTCAATGGGTGGCTCCATGCCCTGGAAGGCATCATCCTGAATTACAGGTAAAGTGACTTCGGTATTCCCGTTAGCCCCCGGACTGGCCGCACTTTCTATAGCCCCACAACAATGGGCTAGTTGCCTAAAGTTTGATAGTTGTTTAAGGAAATTTTTAAGCAGTGAGCATTATTAGTAGCAAGAGCCCTAATTCCCATTGGTATGTGCTTACCCTGGCGGCATTGACTTTTACCTTTGTCTGTGCCATGCCTATGATTTGCATGACGGTCCTTTTTGAGGAGATATCAGAGGACCTCGGTTTGAGCCTGGTGGAAATGGGTGTGGTCTGAGGCATACCTACCATGGCGGCTTTCTTTGTTGTCCTCATCGGCGGATTGTTGGCTGACCGTTACTGGGCAAGGCGTGTCATCGGTATTGCCTGTCTAATGGCGGGACTATTTGGTGCCATGAGGGGCTTATCTGGGGACTTCATTAGCCTGGCAGTAACCACGTTCTTTTTTGGTCTCTTTCTTTGGATTATACCAGCTAGTATCTTAAAGACTACCGCCACTTGGTTCTATGGAAGAAACTTCGTGATTGCCAACGGTGTTGTGGCAGCCGGTATGGGGGTTGGGTTTACCGTTGGGTCAATGATCAGTGCCACCGTATTATCACCATTGCTCGGTGGCTGGGAGAATGTGCTGTTCCTGTATGGTGCTATATCAATAATAATCGGCCTGCTGTGGTTTATTACCGTGAGGGAGCCTGAGGGGCCTGGCTCAGCCGGTTCTGAAGGTGGCGTACCGTTTCGCCAGTCGATATCGCGCGTATTTCGTAGCAAATCTATCTGGCTTATCGGTTTGACCTTGTTAGGTTATACGGCTTGTATTCAAGGAATGACTGGTTACTTCCCTACCTATCTTCGTAATCTTGGCTGGACGACAGCCGGTGCTGACGGCACGTTGGCCATTTTCACCGGGGTTAGTACTCTGGGAGTTATTCCGCTGACTTTGTTAGCCCAGAGGTTTAGCCTGAGGAAGGCGATCATTTTCCCGATACTATTTATTACCGCTGTGGGTGTAGCTCTTTTGCCGCTGGTTGGTAGCGCCATGGTGTGGGTCCTGATGATATTGATTGGCGTGGCTCGTGACGGGTTTATGGCCATCTGTCTCACTATGGGCATGGAGACAAAGGAGATTGGGGTAGTCTATGCTGGAACCGCCGTTGGACTGGTGCAAACTATTTTTAATTTAGGCTCTTCTATTGCCCCTCCATTAGGCAACAGCCTGGCCTCTCCCACTAATCCCGCCTCACCATTCCCGTTCTTTCTCTGGGGGGCTTTTGGGCTTCTGGCGTTAGTGGCTTTTGTTTTCGTGAAGGAAACGGCGCGGAAGCGGAAGTAATTACCCTGGCGGGAAGTTGGGCTGTGTCTGTTTCCCTGACTACGCGAGGCTTCGTGGGCGGTACTGGATGGCTTCGGCTATGTGGTGGGTTTTGATGATATCAGTATTTTCCAGGTCTGCCAGGGTGCGACCTATCTTGAGGATGCGGTGGAAGGCACGGGCGGAAAGATAAAGCTGTTTCATTGCCGTCTTGAGCAGGCTCTGGGCCGATTCCTCTACCTGGCAGAATTCCCTTACCTCGGTAGGTGTCATCTCGGCATTGCAGGCTAGTATTGTACCGTCAAAGCGCTGGCGCTGTATTGAACGGGAGGCTTCAATCCTCTCTTGAACCTTCTCTGATTTTTCTCCTAGCCTATCGTCAGCCAGCTTCTCGTAGTCAATATGGGGTACTTCGACAAAGATATCAACCCGGTCAATGAACGGACCGCTGATACGTTTCTGGTAGCGGCTGACCAGCCCCGGGGAGCAGGTGCACTGCTTGAACGGGTCGCCGTAGTAGCCGCAGGGACAGGGGTTCATCGCTCCCACCAGCATAAAGTTGGCCGGGAAGGTTACACTCCCCTGGGCCCGGCTGATGGTGATTACCCTGTCTTCCAGGGGCTGGCGCAGGACTTCCAGTACGGAGTGCCCGAATTCGGGAAGCTCGTCAAGGAATAACACCCCCCGGTGGCTCAAGCTTATTTCACCCGGTTTAGGCCACTGCCCTCCGCCCACCAGCCCGGCGTTGGAGATGGTATAGTGGGGGGAGCGGAAGGGCCGCTCCCTGAGCAGCGGGGTATTGGCCGGTAGCAGACCGCTAACACTGTATATCTTGGTAACCTCCAGGGCTTCGGCGTTGGTCATCGGCGGCAGCAGCGAGGGCAGGGAGCGCGCCAGCAGTGTTTTGCCGCTGCCTGGCGGTCCCATCATGATTAGGTTGTGCCCGCCCGCCGCCGCAACCTCCAGGGCTCGTTTGACGTGCTCCTGCCCCTTGATATAGGCCAGGTCGGTGGGGGGCAGGGTGGATGGGGTATATTTCTCTGCTGGTTCCCCTTTGTATTCCGGGGCTGGTATTTCTCCCCGGAAGTAGCTGACCAGCTGGGACAGGGAGGCAAAGGGGAGGATTTTGGTGCCTTCTATTAGTGATGCCTCTCTAGCGTCAACCTCAGGCACGATAATGGTGGACAGCTTCTCCTGGTGAGCCAGGGCTACCATGGGCAGGATGCCGTTGGTATGGCGCAGGATGCCGTCCAGGGATAGTTCGCCGAGGAGGATGCTTTGAGAGACATCGGCTGTCACCTGCTCTGAGCTGAGGAGAATGCCGACGGCAATGGGCAGGTCGTAAGCCGGCCCTGCCTTTTTAAGGTGGGCCGGAGCCAGATTGACTATGATGCGCTTCATGGGGAAGGTGCAGCCGGAGTTACGGATGGCGGCACGCACACGTTCCTTGGCTTCCTGGACGGCGGCATCGGGCAGTCCCACTATGGTAAATGATGGTAAACCGGGGGAAATGTCTACCTCAACCTCGACAATAGACCCTTCCAGCCCGACTACAGCACAGGTGGTTACTTTGGCTAGCATCTGTTCTTGGCTATATTACAGCGGAGGCTGCTATGTGTCAATGAACCGGGATTGTTGACAAACTATATCTCGTATGATAAAGTTAGTGCGATATATCATGTTGAACCAAGCTGTCTTATTAGGTTTTACCAACTTCGCCTTTACGGGGCGCACATGGTGCGCTTGGGGGGCAGCTTACTAGAAAATTTGACAATATTTAACAGGTAATAAAGAGATTTGAAGGTAACCCTCCCAAGCGGAGGGATTTTTGTTTATTAAGAGTAGTAACCAGAAGGAGGGAGTAGAATGCCTGGACCGTTAGACGGAGTTAAAGTGGTGGAGCTGACCATGTTTCAGCAGGGGCCTGTTTGCGGCACCAAGCTGGGGGATTTGGGTGCCGATGTAATTAAGGTGGAACCTCCAACTGGAGACCCGGCCAGAGGCTTTATGCGGATTATTGGTACCATGGTTGGTTTGAAGGGGCGGAATTATTACTTTGAGAATCACAATCGTAATAAGAGGAGCATTGTCCTGGACCTGAAAACGGAAAGGGGTATGGAGATATTCTTAAAGCTGATTGATGGTGCTGATGTCTTTGTCACCAACCTGAGTATAGAGGCACCGATAAAGATGGGCATTGGCCCTGAGGCGCTGTTTGAGAGAAATCCAAGGCTTATTTACGCCCAGGCTTCGGGCTGGGGGAGGAAGGGCCCTGATGCCCACGGGCTTTCCTTTGATTATACCGGTATTGGCCGGTCGGGGCTTATGATGGCTTGTGGGGAGCGGGGTACCCCTCCCGCCCAGATATTGCCCGGGCTGGGCGATGAGCTTGGGGGGATGGTCTGTGCCTGGGCGGTGTGTACTGCCCTATATGTCCGGGAGAAGACGGGCAAGGGACAGCTGGTTGATACCTCACTAATGGGAAGTATAGTGTCTATGTTAAGTCTGGTTTTGTCGGCGCCGGCTATACTGGGCCAGGAATTCCCCAGGGAAGTCAGAGCTGAGGCTGGTAACCCAATCTATAACCACTATAAAGCCAAGGATGACAAATGGTTCATTCTGGCTCACCTCCAGCCGGACAGGTACTGGCCTAATGTATGCCGGGCTCTGGGTATGCCCGAATTGGAGAATGACCTCAGGTTCAATAATATAGAAGCCAGGGGAGCGAATGCCAGAGAGCTTATCGCCATTATGGATAAGCAGTTTCTTACCAGGACAAGGGACGAATGGTTTGAAATTTTTAAGAAGGAGGGTATAATCTATACCCCTATTCAATCGCCCCGAGAGGTGGTTGATGACCCCCAGGCTCTGGCCAATGACTATGTTACCTGGTTCGACCACCCGGTCCTGGGCAGGACCAAGATGGTTGGCTTTCCCTGGGATTTCAGCCAGACTCCGGCTTCGGTGAGAAGGGAAGCCCCTGAATTCGGGCAGCACACTGAGGAGATTCTGTTAGAGTTGAGTTACACCTGGGATGATATTACCAGGCTAAGGGATGAAAAGGCTATACTTTAAGCCCGGCTTTTTTAGGATATAGGTTTGACAATGCGCTCTTTCTATGTTAAGGTTAAGTTTACTAGGTTTGGATAAAAAAATTATGTTAGTTTATAGTGCTTTTCAGGATTATTATTACGCGTATTATTTCGCACCCGCAGGTGCGCCTGGGAGGTATATGGCCAGGATTAGATAGCTAAGAAAAAAGCAAATCTAAACTAACAAAGCTAAACAGAACCCTCCCAAGCGGGAGGGTTCTTCATTTTTAGAAACATAACCATCACCGGACAGGTTGACCTAAATAAAATGAAAGGAGAAAAAAATAACATGAGTGAAAGAAGGTACGAAATCTTTACCATTGCCCCGAACTTTTATCAACTGGGCACCCCTTCATATCCGGCTTATTTGTCGATGGGCGATAGCGGTATGATTATCGAGGGGGGCACCGGGGCCACCTTTCCTATCATCGTAGACCAGGTCAAGGAGATGGGCATTGAGCCGGAGCGGATAAAATACCTGGCCCTAACCCACACCCACCCCGACCATATAGGAGCCGTGCCGCACCTTAAGAAACTATGGCCTCACCTGAAGGTCGTGGCCAGCGGGGTAGCTGTCAAGCAGCTGCAAAAGGAGGAGGTGATACAGGAGTTTATCAAAATGGACCGCACTATCACCGAAATATTGCTGATAAAGGGCGATATTGACTGGTGGTCCGTTGAGCTTGAAAATCCTGTCTTTGAGGTGGACATGGTGGTCAAGGAAGGCGACAAGATAGACCTGGGGGCGGGGGTGGCGTGGACTGTCTACGAAACGCCGGGGCATTCGCCCTGCCATCTCTCCTTTCACAATGAGAGGGACGGCATCCTGGTTATAGGAGACGCCACCGGAATATACGAGCCAGGCAAGGAGGTTTTCTGGCCCAATTACTTCCAATCCCTGGAGGAATACTGCAATAGCATCCGTAAGCTGGCGGCGCTGCCGGCCAAGATAGGTGCCCGTAGTCACGGCGGTATCGTTGAGGGGGAACCCAGAGACTATTTGCAGAGGGTTATGAAGGCGACTGAGTTATATCACCGGGAGATGCTGGAAAGACTGGCTAAGGGGGAAAGCCCGGAGGAGATTGCCCTGGATAAGGCGAAGTGGGTGTATACTTTCACCAACCTCCAGCCGTTTAAGCTGATACATTTCATGACGGGGCTTACCCTCAGGCATTCCCAGGCCGTGGCTGATAAAGAGGACTTGTTCCATATCCCGTGAATGAGTACAATATAAAGAAGCCATAACCCGCCGGATTCAATCCCGGAGGGATACAAGTTAACAAGAAAGGTAAGGAAAAATGTCAGCGGAAAATAGTACGGGCGGTTTGGCGATAGTAGATAAGTATTATCAGGGCTATGGCTCCAGAGCCAGAGAGCTGAAAAAGCAGGGGAAGCAGATAATGGGCTATCTGTGCGCCTTTACTCCTGTTGAGATTATAACTGCTGCTGGCTTTGTACCGTTCCGGATAAAGGGGGATGTCAACGAGCCCATTACCAAGGCTGATACCGAGATGGAAACCATCGTCTGTCCTCTGGTGCGGAGCTGGTTTGACATGTCGCTAAAAGGGAAATATGAGTTTCTTGACGGGCTGGTCATATCCCATGCCTGCGACAGCATGGCTCGTTCCAAGGATATATGGAAATACACCCTGGGGTTGCCCTATTTCCACTTCATCGATACTTCCCACGCCATCGATGATTCGTCGCTGGATTTCTTCGTCTCGATACTGGGGACATTCCGTAAAAGCCTGGGCGGATTTATCGGCCAGGAAATCTCTGATGAAAGTCTGGCTCAAGCCATTAGGGTCTATAACGAAAACAGGCAGCGCATATGGGATCTGTACGAACTTAGAAAATCAGACCCGCCTTTGCTCTCGGGCGCAGAGATGACCAGGGTACTGGTAGCGGCGATGGGCCTGCCGGTTCAGGAGTCAATCAAACTGCTGGAAGGCGTGATAACCGAGGTGAAGCAACGGCAGCCCGCCGTCGGCGCGAAGCTGCCCCGGATTATGGTAGTCGGCGCCGAGGTTGATGATGCCGCGTTCATCGAGCTTATCGAGGATGCTGGCGCTAGTGTCGTCACCGATGACCTGTGTCCGGGTGGGCGGGAGTACCGGGCATTCGTCAAGACCGAAGGAGACCCGGTAGCCGCTATTGCCGAGCGCTACCTGCGGGGGATAATGTGCGGCCGGAGCTATGTAGAGCAGAAAGGGACGTATCCGGAATACCTGGAGCAGAGGTTCGGGCATATCGCCCGCGCTGCCAAGGAATACAACGTTGACGGAATTGTCCTCTATATCTATAAATACTGCGACCCGTTCGGCTTTGAAGTGCCGGCTATGAAGAGCTATCTCGAGGCGCAGGGTATCCAGGTACTCTATCTGGAAGATGAGTACTCCATGTCCACTGTTGGCCGGCTGCGCACCCGGATTCAGGCTTTCCTGGAAATGCTGGGAACAAGATAGGCGAGACGCCAGAAGAGGTAAAAATAATGACAGAAGAAAAGAAACCGGAAGAAAGAAAGAAAAGAAGAACGGCTACAGAAGCCGCCGCCAGTATCGGGCCGATGGTAAAGGCCATGATTACCGATGTGCAAAAGGCCAGGGAAGAGGGGAAACCCATCGCCTTTACCTTCATAGCCTGTGCCTATGACGAAATCATCCGCGCCATGGATATCGTGCCCAGTTGGGTGGAGAACTACGCTGGCATATGCGGCGCCAAGCGGGACGCCCAGCGTTTTTTGGAGCGGGCGGAGTCTTTAAACTTTTCCCGTTCACTCTGCACCTATGCCCTGTGCGGTCTGGGCTTTGATTCCTGGCGGGAGGAGTTGGGGGAAATGCCCCCCGATGCCCCCTGGGGTGGGCAGGTAAAACCCACTGTGATGCTGGGCAGTGGCCAGATACTCTGCGACCCGCGTAACAAGTGGTTCCAGGCCGCCCAGCACTATATGCCGGATGTGCCGGTCTATGATGTCAGCCTGCCCTATCCTGCGTATGCGGATGACTATGATTTCCACGAGACCGAGGGCTACTACGTCAAACATATCGTGGAGCAACTCCGGGGGCTGATTGATTTCCTGGAAGAGCAAACGGGGCACAAGATGGACTGGGCCAGGCTTGAGGAGCTGGTTGACCTGGTTGACCGCACCTATGACCTCATCGTGGATACCTATGACCTGCGCAGGGCAATCCCAACGCCGATGGGTACTGGTGACGCTATGAACACCATGGTGCCTATACAGTTTATGATGGCCACACAGCAGGCTTACGACTTCTTCACGAACTTGAACGCCGAACTGAAGGACAAGATAGCCCGCAAAGAGGGCGTTATTGAGGATGAGAAGTACCGCCTTATCTGGGGCGGCGGGCTGCCCTCGTGGTTTGCCCTGGGCGATTTTAACTACTTCAACAGCAAAGGGGCGGTATTTCCGGTAGAGACTACCTACCGCACGCTGGAATCCACCCGCGATTTCGATATAGACCTGAAGAAGATAAAAGACCCGCTGGAGCACATCGCCTGGCGGTGGGTCAAGACCTGGACGTACTGGTATGACAAGGCCAGAAAGCGCCCCGGCTCCCACCCCGACGTGGAACGGCTCATCCAGTATATCGAGGACTTCAAGATAGATGGCATAGTGATGCATGAGGCGTTTTCCTGCCGCAGCTGGCATGTCGGCCTGATATGGCAACTGAACCATCTCAAAAAAATATACCGGGATATGCCCTCGCTCATTCTGGAGAGCGATATTATCGATATCAGTTCCTATAATGAAGCTGATACCAGAGCCAGGATAGACGCATTTATTGACACCCTGGAGGCAGTTAAGGACCGGTGAAGAGCCAGTATTTTGCCGGGGTTGACATTGGTTCCACTATGACCAAGGTAGTGATTATGGACCAGACGACGCTTACCCCGGTCATCGGTCCTACCGGGCCTGAGCACAGGAAGCTCGCCAACCGGGTAATGGAAGAGGCGTTGGCGAAGGCAAAACTTTCCTTTGATGAGATAACCTATGTGGTGGCTACCGGCTACGGGCGAATTAATGTCCCCTTTGCTGATAAACAGATAACCGAGATATCCTGTCACGCCCGGGGGGTTGGTCACCTGCTGCCTGATGCAAGGACGGTGATTGACATCGGCGGTCAGGACAGCAAGGGGATTAAGCTTAAGGCAGGGCGGGTGGTGGACTTTGTCATGAATGACAAGTGTGCTGCCGGCACCGGCCGGTTTTTAGAGGTGACGGCCGAGGGGCTTGGTGTAAGCCTGGAGGATATGGGGAGATTGTCACTGGAGGCTAAGAATAGGGTTGAGATAAGTAACACCTGTACCGTGTTTGCCGCTCAGGAGGTGGTAGCCAGGCTTTCGGAGGGGGTGGCACTGCCTGATATTATCGCTGGTCTGCATGAGGCGATTGCCACCCGGATATATGGGATGGTAAGACGTCTTAAGATAGAAAGGGAGGTAGCCCTGACCGGCGGTGGGGCTAAGAATATCGGTTTGGTCAAGGCTTTGGAAGCTAAACTGGGCTTTCCGGCGCTGCTGCCCCCTGAGCCCTTACTTACCGGGGCTATCGGGGCCGCGCTGCTGGGTAGAGATATAGTCCAGGAGGCGGCGGAAAAGGGGGAAACCCTGGTCAGAAGCGAGCGCCGCTTGACAGAGGCCAGTATTTTTACATAATGGGGAGTTTAAGAGGGGCGAATACGGGGCCCCCGCAAAACGAAGTTTTCGCGGGGTAAGAAGCCCCGAATACATTTTATATCTTTTCCCAGCCACCACCCTTGAGGGAGGGGGATAAAAAGAGAGTTTAAGAGGGACGAAGTCCCTCTTAAGAAAAAATCTTCCCCTTCCCCTTAACAAGGGGAAAGGGATACAGGGGATGGGGTTCTAAAATAGTGATATATGTTGCCGGGATTGATATCGGTTCCGCTTTCTCTAAAGCGGTAATAATGGCCAAAAACGAAATTATAGCCTACGACGTAATGCCCTCGGGAGGGAATTATAAACTCACCGCTGAGCAGGTGATTGAGGAGGCTTTGACTAAGGCAGAGATATCGCTAAAGGATATAGCTTATACTGTAGCTACCGGATATGGTGCTACCAGTGTCTCTTTTTCCAGTGAGACGGCTGCCGATATATCCTGTCTGGCCAGAGGGGTGCATTATCTGTTTCCGGCTGCCCGGACGGCCATTGATATCGGCGGGCAGTTTACCAGGGTGCTTAAGCTGAATGACCGGGGTAAAGCTACCGCCTTTCTGTTGAGTGAGAAATGTGCTACCGGCAGCGGGCGTTTCCTCCAGGTGATTGCCAGGGTATTGCAGATTGACCTGGAAGATATCGGAGGGCTATCCCTCAAGTCTAAAAATAGGGTTGATTTTAATACCGGCTGTGCCGTATTCGCTGAATCGGAAGCGGTATCCCGCATTGCTGAAGGTGCGGCTAAGGAAGACATTCTGGCTGGCCTGCATAGGACTTTAGCCGCTAAAATCCAGACCATGATGGCCAGGCTTGGCATTGAGCCGGATTGTGCCGTGGTTGGTGGAGGGGCTAAGGATATGGGGCTGGTGAAGAGCATAGAGGAGGGATTGGGCTGTCGCCTTCTGCTTCCCGATGAGCCGCGGATTGTGGCTGCCCTGGGGGCGGTTTTGGTAGCATGGGAAAAAGTTTCTAAAGGAGGCCGATATGTTTGATAAGAAGCTTGTATCAGAACTGCACAAGATTGTTGGTAAGGACGCTGTTTTAATCTCCAGGGAAGACCTTAATGCCTATTCCTATGATGGCACCGCTACCTGGACTCACCTACCCGATGTGGTGGTGCTGCCGACGACTGCTGATCAGGTATCTCAAATTTTGAAGCTGGCTGACGAGAATAGGATTCCGGTTACCCCGAGGGGGGCTGGCACCAATGTCAGCGGCGGCTCCATCCCGATAAAGGGTGGCGTTGTATTATGCACCACCAGGATGAACAAAATCCTGGATATAAACAAGACAAACATGACGGCTATCGTTGAGCCTGGCGTCGTGCTTCATGACTTTAATATTGCCCTGGCCAAACAGGGCCTGTTTTATCCCCCCGACCCCCAGAGCTTTCTCGGCTGCACTGTAGGCGGCACGGTGGCCGAAAATGCCGGTGGCCCCTACTGCGTGAAGTACGGGGTGACCAAGCAGTATGTTCTGGGGCTGGAGGTGGTTTTAGCCAACGGCTATATTATGAAGCTCGGCGGGGTGACGGTTAAGAACCGCACCGGCTATGAGCTGACGATGCTGTTTACCGGCTCCGAGGGGACGCTGGGAGTAATCACCAAGATAACCCTGAGACTGATACCAATGCCGCCGGCCAGCAAGACGATGATGGCCATCTTTGACGATATGGTCGTCGGCGGGCAGGCGGTATCCAATATCCTGGCCAGCGGGGTGGTGCCGGCCAAGATTGAGTTTGTCGATAACTTTGTCCTGCGGCGGATTGAGGAGATGACCCCTATGGGGCTGCCGGTGGATGCCAAGGCGCTGCTGTTGCTTCAGGCTGACGGTTCGCCGGCGGCGGTGGAGGCTGAATCTCAGCAAATCGTTGACATCTTGAAAAAGAGCGGAGCTAAAGAGGTTAAGGTAGCCAAGGACGCCAGTGAGGCGGCGATGTACTGGAAGATGAGAAGCGCCGGTTTTGCCGCTACCTTTAGCGCCGCCCACACCGTCCTGGCTGAGGATGTGGCCGTGCCCCGGGATAAGCTGGCTGAGTTTATCCAGAAGCTGGATGAGATATCGACCAGGACCGGTTTCTTTATCTGCTATCTGGGCCATGCCGGTGATGGTAATCTTCACCCGTCCATATTTACCGATATGAGGAATAAGGAGGAATTCGCCAGAGCCCAGCAGGCGATGGAGGAAATATTCGAAGCGGCGCTGTCGGTAGGCGGCGTCCTCTCCGGGGAGCATGGCATTGGCCTGGAGAAACAGCGCTTTCTTAAGCGAGCTATGGACCCGGTGGCTCTTAACCTGATGAGGAAGATAAAGGCGTTACTGGACCCCAACCACATCCTTAATCCCGGCAAGATATGGGAAGAGGAAAGGGTGTGACATGGCCAAGAGCAAGCAAGATAGATACGAGCAGATAAAAAGGTTTGAGAGTGACTTAAGCCAGTGCATGAAGTGTGGCTTTTGCACCTTCTGGTGCCCGGTATATCAGGAGGAACGGCTGGAGCCTTCGGTTGCCCGGGGCAAAAACATGATGATACGGGGGCTGCTGGCCGGCGACCTGGAGTATACCAAGGAGTATGCCCAGCGTCTGAACAAGTGCACCCTCTGTATGACCTGCACGGCCAACTGTCCCGCCAAAGCCAACATTCCCAACGTTATCGTCGCCGCCAGGGCGGATACGGTCAAGGCCAGGGGGTTGAAGTTCCCCTATAATATCGTCTACCGCTGGCTTTTACCCCGCCGGACGCTTTTTGGCCGGGTGGTCCGCTTTGCCTCCTGGTTCCAGGGGATTTTTCTGCCCAAGACCGAGGGCACCGTCAGGCACCTTTCCATGTTTCTTTCGGCGCTGGGTAAGGGGAGGAATATACCTCAGATTGCCCCCAGATTTTTAAGACAGTCGGTTTCTGTGGTAAATAAGACGCCCAAGGGCGTTGAGACCACGATGACGGTAGGCTATTTTACCGGCTGTATGACCGATTTTGTCTTTCCTGAGTTGGGTAAGCATATAATAGATTTCCTGACCAGGAACGGGGTGGAGGTGATAGTGCCCCGGGAGCAGGGGTGCTGCGGTGCGCCGGTGTTTCTGGGAGCGGGTGATTTTGACACCGGCCGGAAGATGGCTGACACCAATGTTAAAGCATTTGAGGGCCTGGATTACGTGATTTCTGACTGCGCCACCTGTACCTCGTCGCTTAAGGATTATAACAAGTTTCTGGCCGATACCCCGGAGAGAAAAGAGGCTTACACCAAGTTTGCCGGCAGGATACTGGATATTTCCCAGTTCCTGGTTGATGTGCTGAAATTACCGGCATCGGCGTATAAACCTTCAGCTGAAGCTAAAGGCAAGAAGGTTACCTGGCACGACCCCTGTCATCTTAACCGGCATCTGGGGATAACCAGCCAGCCAAGGCAGATTATAAAGTCAATACCTGATATAGAATACGTTGAGATGCCCAATGCCGACCGGTGCTGCGGTATGGCCGGGTCATTCAGCATGTACTATTACGACTTATCCAAGCAGATTGCCGATAAGAAGGTGGAGGCGATTAAGTCCACCGGGGCTGATATTGTCGCCAGCAGCTGCCCCGGCTGTGAGATTCAGTTGATTGACAGTCTGCTGCGGAACAAGGTTCCGGTGAAGGTGATGCATATTATGGAGCTGCTGGCCTGACGGCTACTTGACCGCCTTTTTTATTCTTTCAAACCTTTCCAGCATCAGGGGCTTGTTTATTCTGGCCTCACGCGGGGTATAGACCAGCCGGGTGCGGTCTTTGATAAATTGCCCTTTTCTTCTTTCCCTTGATATCTCTCCCAGGGTAATATCGCTACGGGCGTGGCCTATCCTGGTTACCGACCTGAGCATGAAAAGTTGCCCGAACTGCTCGGAGAGCTTAAAGGCGTCAGCCATCATATCTTTGGCTTCCTGGACTGAGGAGGGTTCAAGGATGGGTATGTAGCCCTGCAGGGCGATATAACGGTTATCCTGCTCGTTCTGGGAGCTCCACGTTGAGGGGTCATCGGCGGAGAGCAGGACCAGCCCCCCTTTGGCACCGATATAGCCGGCGGTCATCAGCGGGTCGTGAGCTACATTTACCCCGACATGTTTCATCGATGCCAGGGCTCTTACCCCGCAGATTGAAGCGGCCAGGGCAACCTCAAAGGCTACCTTCTCGTT
>JABMRW010000072.1 GCA_013202445.1 Deltaproteobacteria bacterium
GAGCTGATATGAGTGGTACTGCGCCGCCGCTAATGTGAGCGCGCCTACCCGAAATTTCTTTACCAGCCAAGGCAACGTTACCGGTCATGGCAACCCGTGCTACGGAATGGCCCATCAGGCGGAGTTGGCCGCCAAGCAGTGAGGTATCAATCTTCTGACCCTCGCCAGTCATTTTTTGGTGGTACAAGCCGACTAGTACCGCTCCAAAATTAACTAGGGCCGCCGTTTCATCGGCAACAGAATGCCGCCCAGTCATCATGCGGCCGCCCTCATCGGCAAAGAGACTGGCAAGGCCACCGGCTGCCTGGGCGGCACCATCAGTTCCCGATGATTTAGCTAGAGGGCCATCTGGGCCGTAGGTGGTCATATTGAGGTAAACAATACTGGGATTGACCTTAACTAAGTCTTCGTAAGCAAACCCGTAACGCTCAGCCACGCCGGGGCGGAGGTTCTGAGCGAAGACGTTGGCATCCTTTACCAGCTTGTAGAGAATCTCTCGGCCCTTCTCAAGCTGAAAATTCAGGGATAGACACTTCGTACCACGGTTGTTCGTCTCATAGTAAAGGTTGAGAGGGAATTCTGGGTGGATATATATCCGTCTGCCCCGCTCGCCGGTACCAGGGGGTTCTAGCTTGATTATCTCAGCCCCCAGGTCAGCCATCATGGCAAAGGCTGATGGTCCCTGCTGATTCGCGGTATTGCATACGCACTTTACCCCCTCGAGCGGGCGAGTCATTTTAGCATCACTTCCTTTACTTTTTAGCCGCCAGAGCTTCTAAGAGCTTTTCGCTGCGGTCCGGATTGTAGATACCACAACAGCACTGTTTACCAATCTCCACGGAGCCCTCCTTAGCACTCATCTTCCCCGTCTTGACACGTTTAATTACATCCTCCACCAAATAGCGGGAAATCATGCCGTGACCGCACATGGTGGTAAACTCTAGAACCTCCGGGGCGGGTAGCTTGTCAGTCTTTCCCCAGATGCCGCCAGAGAACTCAATGGTATGCCCTGTGCACCCGGCCTTATCGGCAACCTCCCAGGTACGGTCAAAAGGACCGCTTACTACTAGGGATATGCCCAGTTCAGCTTCCTTAACCTCTTTAGCAAAGGCGGCGGCATCCTCTATATTAGTGAAAACAGCGTGCACAATGCTGGTGTCAACGACATTCTTCAGTATCTCGTCCTCGCTCGTAGCTAGGATGTTTCCGGTTTTCATATCGCCGATGTTAACCGGGTTATGCTTCTGAGCAATCTCCAGGGTCCTCTTCATCTTTTCCCCAGAACCTTCTTCATTGGCGAAGCCCTTTGCCGACATACTCAGAAAAACCAGGTCGTCATTCAGGGTGTCTACTTTTCCGTAGCGATGTAAAGTATGCGTCATCTATAATTCTCCCTCATTATTGTATTAAAGGTCGACCAAGCCCCAGGTTAAACTTGCCGTTAGGGTAGTAGGCTACGCCCTGCTCCTTTAAGATTTTCTCCATCGGCACCGAGCGGTCAGCTTCTGGTCGGTCTATAAATTCCAGGCTGAAGACACTGTCTATCTGGGTGGCTGCTTCCTTGGCTGCCTTAATTGCATCAGCTAGCTTCTCTATAGGAATGGTGCCCTCAACTATGGCTGACATGACCCTTTCGTCTAAAATTTCGGGGTTTATCTTGCCGGTAGTTTTATCAACCATGTTCGTGGTGACCGGATTTCCCTCAGCAAACTTTATCCCGACCTTGGCCAGTGCCATGGTTACCGTCTCCACATCACGGAAATTACAGGAGACTCCGGGGCGGCCTACCTCAGCCCCCACACCGATAATACCGCGCCCGTACAGACCGCGGACATCGTTGGTCTTCATCTCTTCAGTACCGCGTCCGGGAATCCTAGTTTCCTTATGTTCGGCCAGAGGATTGGAGAATGCCTCTCTCACTGAGCGGGGCCACGGCTGGGCTTCATAGATGAAGGCATCAGATGGGCAAACATCAGCCCGGATGCAGTCACCACACTCAACACATGCCTCTTGGTCAATTTCGGTGATATCATCCGAGTGAATGGCACCCAGTGGACAATAAATCAGGCATTCATCACAGGAGACACATAATTCAGGGTCTATTTTCATTGACTTTACTCCTTCTTACCTAGCGTTTTCTAAGGGCTTCCAGTCTGGCAGCATGCTGCGGTGGCGGAACAGTAGTATCAGGGATAACATGAATCACCATTGTCTTCCCTGAATTAAAGGCTCTCTCGAGGGCTGGTTTAATCTGCTGTGGCTCAGTAACAAATTCGGTATGACAACCCATCTCGGCAAATATCTTGTCATACCTGATGTCGCGTTGCATACTCCAGTCAATGTGCTTCATGCCCGGGATAAGGTACGCTTGCGCATTGCTGCTCATCCAGCCGCTGTTATTGAAAAGGAAATAGCACACCGGGATTTTATACCGGGCTGCGGTCTCGATATCCCAACCGGCAATCCCTAATCCACCATCACCCAGCAGGTCAACAACCTGCTGGCCCGGTCTAGCCACCTGAGCACCCATCGCCATGCCCACGCCGTGGCCAACGCCACTCCAGGTGGCAGCGTCTATTATCTGTCCGGCAAAGGTAGCTCTTAACTTGTCTCTTGAAAAGCCGGCCATACTGAAGGAGTCCAGAATAAAAGTGGCATCCTTATCCAGGAAGTCAACTAGCTCAGCCACTAGAAAGTCGGGATGAATGGGATTGTTGTTGCGTACCTTCTCTGAAGCTTCCCTTGTCTTAGCCCAGGCATCCTCTTTAATTTTGCTGACTATACCCAACCATTCACTTCTGTCTGGCTTGGTCTTTATTAAGTCCTTGGCGCAATCAATCATTTGCCGCAAAACCTGCCTGGGGCTGCCCAGGATTGATACCTCGGTAGGCATTTTGGTGTTTAGATCCTCTATATCTTCAGATACCTGAATATATCTGACATTCTCAACTGGATATCTCGGCGGTATGCCAAAGCCTTCAAGGCTATTCATTCTCAGGCCGAAGATAGCAACTACATCAGCTTGCATCTGGATAGGGACGTAAGCACGGCCAGCGCGATAAGCCAGGGGATGTTCTTCAGAGACAGCGCCACGCCCCGATCTTCTGGTGAGCACGGGGATGCCAAGCAACTCGACGAACTCCTTTAGTTCCTCTGATGCCTTAGACCAGAAAATACCATCCCCGCCAATGACTACTGGTTTTTTCGCTTTAAGCAACATGCGCACCGCTTTTTCTACCATTTGTGGGTCGCCAGCTGGTTGAGATGGAGAGGCACAGACACCGTGCGGTAAATAGCCTCGCAGGGAATCTTCATCCCCGGCTATTTGTCCCTGAATGTTAACCGGTACTTCAATACCTACCGGCCCTGGCGGGTAGGCTGTGGCATCCCGGAAAGCCTTCTGCATAAGAGACGCTGTCATAGATGGGTCGACCAGGCGTTTAATCCACTTGGTAAAGTGGCCGGATAGCGGCTCGGCGTAGGCCTCTTGGAAGGGACCCCAGCCATCTTCCGCTGTACTGTGCTGCCCCAGAAGACAAATGAGTGGGCTCCTGGCCAGATAGGCTTGGTACATCCCAGATATCATATTGCCAAAGCCGGGACCAGCCGTGCCGAAACAGACCCCTGGCTTACCGGTAGCCCTGGCCCAGCCATCTGCCATATAGACACCTGACTGC
>JABMRW010000073.1 GCA_013202445.1 Deltaproteobacteria bacterium
GGGATTCGAACCCACGACCCGCTGCTTAGAAGGCAGCCGCTCTATCCAGCCTGAGCTACAGGGACATTTCTTCTACCACTCAAATGTAGCACGGGGCACAATCATAGGTCAAGACAACAACTACTGGTTAGTCCTTCTCTGAGGTTTTCCACAAGCCATATACAGCCAGGGCGCACAGCCCAATGCCGGCAATTACCGCCCCCACCCAGCCGAGCAGGGAAAGACAGGTCACAATTATACCGGCAATGAGCACCCCGATAAAGATAGATAACATGGCATGCTTGAATTTCAAGCCGAACAGGACCGCCGCCAGTGAACCTATCCAGGCACCGGTGACGGGTAGGGGAATGGCCACAAACAACGCCAGGCCAATTCGTTCATACCTCTCGATAATACCTCCCCGCTTCCGGGTATATGCAAAAAGCCACCGGAAAAAGCGGTCAAAAATGCTCACCCGGCTCAAAAATTTTACAATGGCATTAAGGAACAATAGAATAAGCGGCACCGGTATCAGATTGCCAATGATTGCCAGCAAAAAAGCATAATACCAGTGAAGATGGAACAGATTTATGGCTACCGGTATGGCTCCGCGCAGCTCCAAAATAGGCAGCGCCGAGATAATAAGCACCACCAGTTCTTTAGAAAAACCCAGGCTGAGCAGCTCTTCAGGGGACATAATTGCCCTTCACCGTCATTTTCTGATAATCCTTTCCGGTAATGTAACAAATAAACAAGGCCAGCGTCAAACTCAAGGGTTAATCAACGATAATTGCTAAAAATTAGCCAAAATGCTAGTATGAAGTCAGCGTCCTCATTTCTCTGATGAGCAGTTCGGTAATGCCGAGGCTATTAGACAAAATAGATAATCCCGCCGATTTAAAAGGGCTGCCAAAACAGGAGCTGGGACAACTGGCCGCCGAAATCAGGCAGGAGCTGGTGACTACAGTAAGCGCCAACGGAGGTCATCTGGCTTCTAACCTCGGCGTAGTTGAGCTTACCATAGCTTTACATCGGGTATTTGATAGCCCGCGGGATAAGATTATCTGGGATGTGGGACACCAAAGCTATGTCCACAAGTTGCTCACCGGCAGAAGGCAGCGTTTCACCTCTCTCCGCCAGTACGGCGGCCTGTCCGGCTTTACCTCCCGCAGTGAGAGTGAACACGACCCCTTTGGCGCCGGTCATGCCAGCACCTCGATTTCAGCCGCCCTGGGTATAGCTATCGCCCGCGACCTTGCCGGCGATGACTACCACGTAGTTGCCGTCATCGGTGACGGGGCGATAACCGGCGGAATGGCTTTCGAAGCAATAAACCAGGTGGGGCATCTGGGCTCCAGGATTTGCGTTGTCTTGAACGACAACGGCATGTCGATTTCACCTACTGTCGGGGGTCTAGCCAAGCTGTTGGACAGGGTGCGGTTTGACTACCGCTATCAGTGGGCGGAAAAAAAAGGCGAACGGCTAATAGACGCTCTCCCCCTGGGTAAAAAGCTGGTGCAATTCGGCCGGTGGCTCCGCAGGGGATTCAAGGGACTGATTATGCCCAGCGTGCTCTGGGAAGAACTCGGCCTCACCTATATAGGCCCCATCGACGGACACGATATTGATGCCCTGGAGACGGCCCTCGCCCAAGCACGGGGCTACTCCAAGCCAACCTTCGTTCATATTATCACCACCAAGGGTAAAGGCTACCAGCCGGCGGAGGGTGACGCCGTTTACTTCCACGGCGTAGCCGCCGAAAATTCAAGCTCCGGGACGATACCAAGCTACAGCGAGGTATTCGCCCAGACCGTACTCCGCCTGGCCCGGGAAAATCCTAAACTGGTGGCGATTACCCCGGCCATGCCCGAAGGGAACTGCCTCAGCGTAGTCGAGGCGGAGTTCCCCCAGCGCGTCTTTGACGTGGGCATCTGCGAGCAGCACGCCGTTACCTTCGCCGCCGGGCTGGCGACCCAGGGCTTCAAACCCATCGTGGCTATATACTCCACTTTCCTGCAGCGCGCCTTCGACCAGCTCATCCACGATGTCTGCCTCCAGGACCTGCCCGTCACCTTTGCCATTGACCGCAGCGGCATTGTCGGTGATGACGGCAAGACCCACCAGGGAACCTTTGACATCTCCTATCTAATGCTAATACCCAATCTGATAATAGCCGCGCCCAAGGACGAGAACGAGCTTCAGCACCTGCTCTATACGGCGGTGCAATCAAAGCACCCCATGGCCATACGGTACCCCCGGGGCTCCGGGGTGGGGGTAGAACTGGATAAGAAACTGCGCCAGATTCCCATAGGTAAAGGGGAAATATTAAGAAAAGGCAAAGACGCCGCCATATTAGCCATAGGCGCCACGGTAGCCCCGGCTCTTGAGGCCGCCCAGAATCTGGCTGAAAAGGGCATTGAGGCCACCGTGGTTAACACCCGCTTTGCCAAGCCGCTGGACGCCGAGCTCATAAAAGGGCTGGTCGGCGGTATTAAGCGCCTGGTAACCGTCGAGGAAAATGCTCTCAGCGGCGGCTTCGGCAATAGCGTCATCGACCTGCTTCAGCAATCGGGCATCAGCGATATTCATGTAAAGGTCATCGCCATCCCCGACGAATTTGTGGAGCATGGCAGTCAGGCCCGGCTCCGGGCTAACTATGGCCTTGATGCCGAAGGCATCGCCCGGCAGGTTCTGGAACTATTTCCCAAACGCCGGTTAAGGAGATAAGGCTTTGCATATAAGTGAAAGCCTGGCTAGAATATCAGGTGCCAGCTTAAACACCTGATATTTTCTTTTCTAAGCCCTGAAGAGGAAGGAAGGATGAATAAATTGACAATCAGGGACATAGAGGTTGGTAACAAGAGGGTACTGGTAAGGGTTGACTTCAATGTTCCCCTGGATGCCAAGACGGGCGTCATTACCGATGACAGCCGTATCCGGGCCACGCTGCCCACCATCAAATACCTTACCGACCGGAAGGCCAGGGTTATCCTGTGCTCTCACCTGGGCCGACCTAAAGGGAAGGTGGTCAAGCAGCTGCGCCTGACCGTCGTCGCCCGACGCCTGTCACGGATTTTAGGGCATACGGTGAAAGTGGCTAATGACGGCATCGGCCCCGAAGTAGACAAAGCGGTGGAGGCATTGAAGGCGGGGCAGGTTTTACTCCTGGAGAATATCCGCTTTCACCCTGAAGAGGAAGCCAACGACGCTGCCTTTGCTCAAAGACTAGCCCGCTTAGCCGATATCTACGTAAACGATGCCTTCGGCGCCTGCCACCGGGCGCATGCCTCGATAGTAGGCGTTGCCCGTTACCTGCCGGCGGTGGCTGGTTTGCTGGTGGAGAAGGAAACCAAAGTCCTGGAAGGTCTTCTGGCCAACCCCCACCACCCCTTCGCCGAGCTTTCCGGCGGCGCCAAGGTCAGCGATAAGATAGGCGTTCTGGAAAACACCATGGACAAGGTGGACTCTATACTTATCGGTGGCAGTATGGCGGCTACCTTCCTGAAGGCTCAAGACTATGAAGTGGGCTTATCCCTGGTGGAGGATGACAGGCTGGATTTCGCCACCGGGCTGATGAAGGATGCGGCTCAGCGGGGGGTTTACCTGCTGCTTCCGGTTGACGTGGTTATCGCCGATAGGCTCAGCGCCGAGGCTGAGGTTAAGACGGTATCAATAGAAAATATACCGGCGGACTGGAGAATTGTCGATATCGGCCCCAAGACCATCAAGAATTTCTCTGAGGAATTACGGAAATGCCAAACAATATTCTGGAACGGGCCCATGGGCGTGTATGAGATAGCCCGGTTTGCTAAAGGGACGCAGGCCATGGCTAGACTTCTGGCCGACCTTAGGGCTACTATAATTATCGGAGGCGGCTCTACGGCTGAGGTAGTAACGGCGATGGAACTAGCGGACAAGATGACCTTTGTCTCTACCGGGGGCGGGGCTTCGCTCCGGTTCCTGGGCGGTGAAAAATTACCCGGAATTGCGGTACTGCTCGATAGGGAGGGCTGATTACAGTGGATAATTTAGAGCTAATAAAGCAAATCTCTATTACCTCTCCCAGCAAAATCGTGCTGCTGGTTATAGACGGCCTGGGCGGACTGCCCCACCCCAAGACAGGCAAGACCGAGCTGGAGATGGCCAATACTCCCAACCTGGACAAGCTGGCGGCTAAAGGTATCTGCGGCCTTATCGACCCGGTGGGCCCGGGGATAACCCCCGGCAGCACCCCGGGGCACCTGGCTCTGTTTGGCTATGACCCGATCGAATACAATCGAAAGATTGGCCGGGGGGTGGTGGAGGCACTGGGCATAGACTTTGACCTGAAGCCGGCAGATATAGCCGCCCGTGGCAACTTCTGCACTATTGATAAGGCGGGACTGGTCACCGACCGCCGTGCCGGGCGCATCTCCACGGAAAAATGCACCGAGCTGTGCAAGCTGCTCAATGAAATAAAGATAGAAGGGGTTAAGCTCTTCGTGCGCCCGGTCAGGGAGCACCGCTTTGCCGTGGTCTTCCGGGGGGAGGAGCTGTCCCCCGAAGTCAGTGATTCCGACCCCCAGCAGACGGGGGTGGCGCCCAAAGCGGTTAAAGCCCTGAACCCGCAGGCTGATATGACGGCTAATATCGCCAATGAATTTATCGCTCAAGCCAGAGCAATCCTGGCCAAGCACCATCCGGCCAACATGGTGCTGCTTCGCGGCTTCTCCCGGAAACCGAACCTCCCCACCATGGGCGAGGTCTATAAATTAAAGCCGGCTGCCATCGCCGCCTACCCTATGTACCGCGGGCTGGCCAAGCTGGTCGGGATGCAGTTGCTCAAGACCGGGCCGGCTATAACCGGTGAATTTGATGCCCTGAAACAAAACTATGCCGATTATGACTTCTTCTTCCTGCATATAAAGGGGGCTGATTCCGCCGGTGAGGACGGCGATTTTGACCGTAAGGTCAAGACTATAGAAGAAATTGATAAGGCTCTACCCGCACTGACCGGCCTCGAACCCGATGTCATCGTAGTTACCAGCGACCACTCCACGCCGGCACTGCTTAAAGGACACAGCTGGCATCCGGTGCCGGTACTGCTCTATTCTAAGTGGTGCCGCGCCGACAGGGTAGGGGAATTCTCCGAAACGGCCTGTATTCTGGGTGGGCTGGGCAGGTTATCGGCGACACAGGTTATGCCTCTGGCCATGGCTAACGCACTAAAGCTGGCTAAATTCGGGGCTTAGGGGGTTGAAATGCGCATCCCGATGATTGCGGGTAACTGGAAAATGAACACCACGTCAGCTGAAGCCGTGGCGCTGGTCAAAGAGATGCGCCCGGAATTAGACCAGATAGACAACGTGGATAAGGTAATATGCCCGCCCTTTGTCTCTCTGGCCGCGGTCAAGGAGCTGCTTAAGGGAAGCTCTATAAAGCTGGGGGCGCAGAATCTTTATTTTGAGGAAAAAGGGGCTTACACTGGGGAGATTTCGCCGCTGATGCTGGCCGAACTCTGCCAGCTGGTTATTATCGGGCACTCCGAGCGCAGGCAGTATTTTAACGAGACCGTAGAGACGGCAGATAAAAAGGTCAAAGCGGCGCTCAAAGCCGGGCTCAAGCCCATTCTATGCGTCGGGGAAACCCTTAAAGAAAACGAGGCGGGAAAGACCGAAGAGGTCTTAACCCGTCAGCTAAGCTCACCTTCAGCCCGAAGTTACTATCTCAGTGGCCTTACTCTAGCCTACGAGCCCATCTGGGCTATCGGCACCGGCCGGGCGGCCAGCGGTGAGCAGGCCAACCAGACCATCGGCTTTATCCGCCGGCATATCACCCGGCAATGCGGCCGGGAAATTGCCCAGTCGGTGCGCATTCTCTACGGGGGCAGCGTCACTGCCGCTAATATCGCCGAGTTCATAAACCAGCCGGAGATAGACGGCGCCCTGGTCGGTGGAGCCAGCCTTAAGGCAAACGAATTTTTGAGCATAGTCAAGCAAACCTCAAGCTTTAAGCGGGGAAAATGAACCGTCTACTGGCGGTAGTTGGCCCCACTGGCGTGGGCAAGAGCCGGCTGGCCCTCCGCCTGGCTCAAGCCCTTGACGGGGAGATAGTCAGCGCCGATAGCCGGCAGGTCTACCGCTATATGGATATCGGCACGGCCAAACCCACCCCGCAGGAGCAGGCATTAGTCCCCCACCACCTCATTGATATCGTCAACCCCGATGAAGACTTCAGCCTGGCACAGTACCAGCAGCTTGCCTACAAAGCCATTGCAGACATAAGTGAGCGCCAAAAGCTGGCGCTTCTGGTCGGCGGCAGCGGGCTGTACGTCTGGTCGGTACTGGATGGCATGAGTATACCCACCGTAGCCCCCGACCCGGAATTCAGGCGTAGTCTGGAGGAGAAGGCAGCCGGCGGTGGCAAGGACGAGCTTTATCAGGAACTGGCCCGCCTGGACCCGGTGGCGGCGCAGAGGATTGACCCCCGTAATGTGCGCCGTACCATAAGGGCTCTTGAGGTGCACCGCAATGCCGAGGCACCCATTTCCCGGTTGCAGGGCAAGGCGGCGCCATCGTTCCAGACCCTTATCATCGGCCTGACCGCCGAAAGGCAAGAGCTATACCGCCTCATTGACTTAAGAGTGGACGAGATGATAAAGCGGGGCCTGGTGGATGAAGTAAAGCAGTTATTAGACAGGGGATATGAGGCCAGTCTGCCGGCCATGTCCGGCATCGGCTACAAGCAGATTACTATGTTCCTCAAGGGTGAGTTGCCACTGGCGGATGCCGTCCAGCAGACCAAGTTTGAGACCCACCGGCTTGTCCGCCATCAGTATAGCTGGTTTAGGCTAAAAGATGATAGAATAGGGTGGTTTGATATACAGCGGGATAAAGAGGCAAAAATCTTAAACCGGCTTAATAAGACATATCAGGAGCAAGCATGAAGTTCACCAAGCTACAGGGTTCCGGAAACGATTTTGTGCTTTTGGAGGCTGGTGAATCCCTGCGTGACTGGTCACAGCTGGCGATAGCTATGTGCGACCGTCACTTCGGCATTGGCGCCGACGGGCTGTTGCTTGTTTTACCTTCAAAAATGGCCGACTTCAAAATGCGGATGATCGACCCGGACGGCTCTGAGGCCGAAACCTGCGGCAACGGCTTAAGATGCCTGGTTAAATATGTGCTGGAGAAGGGGCTGATTAAGAAAACAACCCGTAAGGTGACGGTTGAAACAATCGCCGGCGTCAGAAAGGCGGAGGCTGAGGGAAAAGAGAGGGGGGTGGCCAACATTAAGGTCAGTATGGGAGAGCCCAAGTTCGGCACCGGCGATATCCCGGTGGTAATAGAGCCGGGCGGGGAATTAGTTGACATAAAGCAGTTGCTGGGCTACCCTTTGACTATAGCCAATACCAACCTGCTCTTAAACCTGGTATCGATGGGCAACCCGCACGCCGTTTATTTCTGGCAACACCCGGTATCCGAGTTCCCGTTATCCAGGCTGGGGCCAAAGGTGGAAAACCTGCCAATATTTCCTAACCGGGTAAATTTCGAGGTCGCCAGGGTGATGAGCCGCAGGGAGATAGAAGCCCGGGTCTGGGAGCGGGGGGCGGGGGAGACTCTGGCCTGCGGCAGCGGCGCCTGTGCCATAGCGGTAGCGGCTCATCTATACGGCTACATAGATAATAAAGTTGACATAAAATTACCGGGAGGCGTACTGGGTGTGGAGTGGGATGGGGCAGGGGAGGTATTCCTCAGCGGTCCGGCTGAAATAGTATTTAATGGAGAATGGCCAGATGAAAATGTCGAGACGTGTTGAACATTTACCACCTTATCTTTTCGCAGAAATCAGTAAAAAGATTGCCGAAAAAAAGGCCAAGGGCGAGGACGTGGTTAGCTTTGCCATAGGCGACCCCGATATCCCCACACCACCCCATATAATCGAGCGGCTCTGCCAGGCGGCCAGAGAGACGGCTAACCACCACTACCCGGAGACTGAGGGCCTGCCCAAACTGCGCCAGGCCATAGCCGAATGGTACCAGAAGCGCTTTGGCGTTACCCTTGACCCTGATACAGAGGTGCTGCCCCTAATCGGCTCCAAGGAAGGCATTGCCCACATCTCCCTCTGCCTGATTGACTACCGGGACATTGCCCTGGTGCCCGACCCGGCCTATCCCGTTTATGCAGTAAGCACCATACTGGCCGGCGGCAGCCCGCACTATTTTCCCCTTACCGAAAGAAATGATTTCCTGCCCGATTTCGATTCCATACCGGCCTACGCCCTGAAAGGGGCCAAGCTGCTGTGGATAAACTACCCCAATAACCCCACCGGCGCCGTGGCTGACCTCGACTTCTTCAATAAGGCAGTCGAACTGGCCCGGCAGCATGACTTCGTTGTCTGCCATGACGGGCCGTACTCCGAGGTCGCTTTTGACGGCTATCAGCCGGTTAGCTTTATGCAGGCAGATGGGGCTAAGGAGGTAGGGGTGGAGTTTCACTCGCTGTCCAAGACCTACAATATGACCGGCTGGCGGATAGGCATGGTGGTAGGCAATGCTGACGTGATAGACGCCCTGAAGAGGGTTAAGTCAAACATAGATTCAGGTATTCCCCAGGCCATCCAGTATGCCGCCATTGAGGCTTTAACCGGTCCACAGTCCTGCATCCCGGAGCATAATGCTATCTATCAAAAACGGCGTGACCTGATTATCGAGGTGCTCAATAATATCGGGCTTGAAGCCAGGCCCCCCAAAGCAAGCCTGTACATATGGGCTAAAGTCCCCCCGGACTATAACTCGGTGGACTTTGCCACCGACCTGCTGGAAAAGGTCGGGGTGGTGGTTACCCCGGGGGTAGGCTACGGCAAGCAGGGCGAGGGCTACATCCGGGTATCTTTAACCGTCCCCGATGCCGCCGTGGTCAAGGGCCTGTCCCGGATATCAGCCTGGCGCGACCCTAAGAGAAGACTGAAGGCGTACTTATAGTTTACATAATAAAAGGGGATTTATCATTAAAGGCGCAATCGTTACCCGCTCTTCGCCGGAGAGGGCGCTACTGGTAGCTATCGGCGCTAAAGGACGTGCCGATAGATGGCCGGCGGAAGACTCACTGGACGAGCTGGCTCAGTTGGCGGCTACGGCCGGGGCCGATGTAGTGGGCAAACTGGTACAGCGCTTGCCCCGGCCCTCCAAAACGCACTATGTGGGCAAAGGTAAGCTTGAAGAGCTGATAGCGCTCAAGGAAAGCACCGGCTACAGCGTGGCAATCTTTGACGACGAGCTTTCGCCACTCCAGCAGAGAAACCTGGAAGACGCCCTTGAGGTCAAGGTAATCGACCGGGCGGCTCTGATTTTAGATATCTTTGCCAAAAGGGCACGGACCCGCGAGGGGCAACTGCAGGTAGAGCTGGCACAGCACCAGTATTTGCTGCCGCGCCTGGCCGGGCAGTGGAGCCACCTGGAAAGGCTGGGGGGAGGCATCGGCACCAGGGGCCCCGGCGAAACCCAGCTCGAAACCGATAAACGCATAATCCAACGGAAGATGCACCGCCTTAAAAACCAGATTGACGATATAAGAAAACACCGCCAGCTATACCGCCAGCAGCGCAAGAAGACCGGCATCCCCATAGTGGCCATAGTTGGCTATACCAACGCCGGCAAGAGCACCCTGCTCAATGCTTTAAGCCACGCCGATGTCTTTGTCGAAGATAAGCTCTTCGCCACTTTAGACCCCACCACCCGAAGATTAACCCTCCCCGATAAAAGTGTGGCGCTTTTAACCGATACCGTCGGCTTTATCCGAAAATTACCGCCGACCATCATCACCGCCTTTAAGGCAACACTGGAGGAACTGACCGAGGCCAACCTGCTGCTGCACGTCGTCGATTTAACCTCCCGTAACGCCGCGGAGCAGTGCCAGGTGGTGGAGGATATTCTGGCCGACCTGGAACTTCAGGACAAGCCCCGGATTACGGCGCTGAACAAAATCGACCTGCTGCTGCCGGGCGGCAAAGAATGGGATGAGGCAAAAGCGCTTAAACATCTTTCCGACCAGGCCCCGGCCAATAAGGACACGGTTCTTGTATCGGCGGTTAAGGGTTGGGGTCTGGGCAGCCTTTTGGAGCTGGTCGGACAGGTGCTAAACCGCTCAAAACAGCCGGTCTAAAAATGACGCTCTGAAATCCAAATCTAGGCCCCTAAAAATTTTTCCTAATGGTTTGATACCTTGATGGGTATGCGGCCTGATTGAGCCCCACCTTATCCCCCCTGATTATTGTTATTTTTAGGGGGGTCATTTTCTTTCCGGTGATTTTTGGTTTTTAGGGGAGTTCTTATATTTTTAGGGAACCCACCCCCTTAATCCCCCTCCCTTAGAAAGGGAGGGGGAAAATACTTTAAAGAAGAGGGTGCTCCGCACCCTCTTAAACACCCCCATCAATAAGCAGGTGATAACTTTACATAATATTTAGGGGAAAAATTGTGGTATAATGGGGGCATGGTAATTCCGTGTTGGCTTTGGATAGTAAATGGTGTGCTGTGGTTTTTTGCCTTAGGGTTAACTGCTATGGGTATCTATAAGTTACTATTTAAAAGCCGTAAGTTATCGAACAAAGCGGAGTTGAATGCTTTTGTTGGTTGGAACGAGATATCTAAAATATATGCCTTGGATAAAAAGAAGGAATTTGGACCTGACGAGCCGATACAGCTTTTCCTAGATCAGCAAATAAAACAAATAGATCAAGAACTAAAAAAATTATATGAAGCGGGTGGAGAACCAGGCGCAAGAGGTGATATAGACATGATAAGGGCGACTAAAGAGAATATAAAAGCCGCGGCATTCTTTGCCCTTTCTAGTATCCTTGTTGGCGCTAGTGCTGTACTAATTGCTGTGTTTTGAGTAGGCATAGTTTATGAGAAGCACTTTAATATAGCCCACTTTGGGACGCACAATAGTCGTTATGTCGACAACGTAGTCTTGGCGAGGCTAAAAGCCCCCTTTTCCCAACCCCCCTACCGGATAATCATTCCGGCTCTAAAACCCGCCCGGATTGTACTTATTCTTCCTCTCTACGACCCAAACCCCTGAAACCGCCTCTTCCTTGTTGGGGAGGTTTGCGGAGCGTCTCGCGGACCATCCAGTAAAACCTGCCGTATCTATCAATTAGTTCCTCCGCTTCTTCCGGCTGTTTGGAAAACTGTTTTTTTAACCCGGCAGTTATGCCAAACTCGTCTAAAAGCTCCTTTGCCATCTGTCGTGCCGCTATCTCTGGAATCAGTTTATCTGACATCGTGCTCACCACCTTATTCGGATTCTCTGTTAAAATTATACAACATAATTATTACTTTTCTGTTAAGATATTATGTAAACTAACCTGCTGTAATAAAAAGGGGGCTTTTCAGCCCCCCAAAATCCGAATTATACTGTCAACAACCCTCATACTCCCTTTGCATATAAATCCGGCAATATATCCGCAAGATAACCCATTTCGGAAATGCAATGCTCCATATGCCCTCTGCCTATCTCTTCAGTACCCTTATAAATCCAGAATCTACTTCGTACCTCACAACCATAATCGGTATCACGGACAAAATGGATAACACGTCCATCCGGAGCCCCATCAGGCAGAGAACCCTCGCCACAGATAGCAGCCCCCACTCTGGCCTCTTTAAACCTGGAGGTATCAAAGAACTCAGCCGGGTCATCAAATCTTATCCAGAACTTCAGTACTTCTCCTCCCAAATATTCTTCGCCATAGTGGCTGGCACCGATGTAGTGTCCCGGCTTCCATTTTTCGTCCCATTTAAAGCACAGGTGAGCTTCCGGGTCCCATGTCTTATATGTTTCGGTATCCCTCAGATAACTACTGAAAAACCATTCGACCATTTTCCCCTTGCTCTTAGGCATTCGGGTTAGAACGGCTATATACATTTGTCCATTTGGCAGACGGTAATAGCCGGTTTCCATGGGCATATATCCAGGTTCCAACAGCTCATTAACTTCTGCTAACAGCATAGCATTTGCCTCCATTTACCAGGCTTTTTGAAAGAATCAGCCGCATTTTGAGGCAAAATAGCTTCAGAAGTGGGCTCGGCAGGGTTCGAACCTGCGACCAATCGGTTATGAGCCGACCGCTCTACC
>JABMRW010000074.1 GCA_013202445.1 Deltaproteobacteria bacterium
GCTGGCATTGAGTACCAGGTGGTCCCAGTAGATACGCTGGCCCTTATCGTTACCCATTCCGGTAAGGAGCACGCCGCCAGTCTCCGCCTGCTTGATAATGTCTTCGATAGCCTCGGGGCGCCAGTTATAGTTCTCCCGGTAGTCCAGAGGGTTTCGGCTAATGGTTAGCGCCCGGGTCGGGCAAAAGAGCACACAGCGGTGGCAGCCAACACAGTTCTCTTCACGACTTCTCACCTCATCGTCTTCGGCATCGTAGTAGTTAGCGTCGAAAGAGCACTGGTTGACGCATACCTGACACTGGATACACCGCTCAGGGTCTCGTTGTATTAAAAATTTTGGGGCTAGATAGGTCTTCACTGTCTTTTCTCCCAGACTCTTATCGGGATTCCCCGTTTTGCCAGGTATTCCTTTACCTCGCTGATAGAGTAAGTCCCGTAATGGAAGATGCTGGCAGCCAGAACTGCGTCTGCCTTACCTAACACTAGCGCCTGATACAGGTCTTCCGGTGCGCCAGCACCGCCGCTGGCAATGACCGGCACGCTTACTGCCTTGGAGATAGCGCAGGTAAGTTCGGTGTCATATCCTGCCCGATGCCCGTCAGCATCCATACTGGTAAGTAATAATTCCCCGGCTCCAAGCGCTACCGCCTTCCTTGCCCAGTCGAGCGCATCAATCCCGGTAGGCTTCTGGCCGCTGTAGGTATAGATCTCCCACCGATTTTGGTTACTGTTCTCTACTCGTTTGGCATCTATGGCTACCACGATGCACTGGCTGCCGAATTTATCAGCGCTCTCTCTAATCAGGCGGGGGTTGAGTACAGCCGCCGTGTTTATCGAAACCTTATCGGCTCCAGCTAGCAGTATGCGCCGCATATCATTGATGCTGCGCAACCCACCACCGACAGTGAGGGGCATAAAAATTTCCTCGGAGATGCGCTCAACAACCTCCACCATGGTGTCACGTCCTTCAGGGGTGGCTGTTATGTCCAGGAAGACCAACTCGTCGGCGCCTTCTTGATAGTAGAAGCTGGCCAGCTCTACCGGGTCGCCAGCATCTCGTAACTCGATAAAGCTTTTTCCCTTTACAACTCGGCCGTCTTTCACATCAAGGCATGGAATAATTCTTTTCGTTAGCATTTTATACTGTCTCCATAGCAACTACTGGTTGCGGTGTTATAGTGGTATTCAGCCTCCCGATGATGGGTTCACCGCCCGTAGGAATCCATGCCCTGTCCAGGTCAGGACATATCAGGCGGATAGCCGATTCCTCCGACGAAAGGTACAACATATCGCCCTTTTCCCCAACGGTGAGTGGTCGCAGCCTGATGCGGTCAGTCAGACCAATCATCTCGCCATGATGAGCAATGATTACCGTGAATGGCCCGTTCAAAAGCAGACTGCCATACACCTGACGCAGGGTTCGTGGTAGCCTCTGCTCTCCTGCTGGCAGGCGCTGAATATCACTCCAGAAGGGTGGTGCCAATATCTTGGCCACTATCTCTATTGGCAGGTTGTGCTTACGTATCAGCAGGTCAACAGCATAAGCTATCACCTCAGTATCAGTCTGCATGGCGCAGTGATAGCCGAACTGTTCTAGGTAACGCCGATTTATCCCGTAAGATGAAATCTCTCCATTATGAACCACTGTCCAGTATAGGATAGAGAATGGGTGAGCCCCACCCCACCAGCCAGGCGTATTAGTGGGAAAGCGCCCATGTGCTGTCCACAAGTAACCTTCGTATTTCTCGAGGCAGAAATAATCAGCTATCTCCTCCGGATAGCCTACACCTTTGAACACAGCCATATCCTTACCGCTGGAGAAGACGAAGGTATCCTGCAACTTGGTATTTATTTCCATCACCCTTTCCACGACGTAGTCATCTTCTGATTGCTGTTCGGGCTGGCGCTGGCCTACCTCGAGGAAGTAGCGCCATACTAGTGGTGGATTGACAATGGCCTGTGTCGATCTTGTTGGCACCTCTTCCTCGTAAATCAGGTTAAAATTTTCCTTGAGAAATGCCTCTGTCTCTCGTTGCCCCTTGCTACTTAAGTACATTATGTGGAAAGCATAGAGGTCAGCATATTCAGGGTACAAGCCGTAGATAGCAAATCCACCACCCAGGCCATTGCCGCGGTCATGCATGTTAGCAATAGCCCTGATAACGCCTTCGCCGGAGAATCTCCTGCCTGAGATGTCCATGGCACCGAATATGGAGCAGGCGTCAATTACCTTGTCGTCGTTGTGAGGATTATTTACTTGTCTTATGTCTTTCATATTGTCCCTCCTGAATGAGAATATCACTCTCCTACTAGCGCCCTCTCATGCCGCTCAATGGAGGTTACTGAGGAAGCTAATAATGAATTTGGAATGGCTAACCGTGGTCGCCAGATTTTCTCAGGAAGAGAGGCGAGACCGAAATCATCGGCGACGAGAACTTGCTTGAAATCCTCAACATTTATCTTGTCCTTCATGAGATTGTATATGATGCCCGACTTCTCAATGTCGCCGCTAAAGACCAGGCCTACTATCAGTCCGTCCTTCAAAACAACCTTCCTGTAAACATGGTCGTTTTTCTGACTGATTACCTCGTAGCTATCGTCAAGTGTGGCTACTATGCCAGCCGAAACAATATTTACCCCGAAGTATTTCATCGAATTCATCGCTGTGCCACCTTGGTATACAGTTGGGATACCAGCCATGTTGAAGCCGGCAACTCTTCCCCCAATGTAAGCATTGGGCCAGATTGGGGTAAGCCGGTTCTCGTCGTAGATAA
>JABMRW010000075.1 GCA_013202445.1 Deltaproteobacteria bacterium
CTCATAGACCCGCCCCACCACCTCCTCAAAATAGCTGTGGGTGCTCCTGGCGTATTCCTGTGGGGTTACGATGCCACTCTTGGCGGCGGAAATACCTGAGGATATCGCTCGCGGGGCATACTGCTTGGGGTCGAGCCCTATTTCCTGGATAGCCCGCTTTAGCAGGCTTAGCTGGTCTTCGTCATCGTAGATGACAAACCTGGGGTCAACGCCGATAGCCTTGCCGGCCTGGCGCAGGATGCGGGCGCAAATGGAGTGGAAGGTGCCGATTGTTAAGTCCCCCACCGTCCTCTCCCCGATAAGGCGCTTGAGCCTTTCCACCATCTCCCGGGCGGCCTTATTGGTGAAGGTAACCGCTATAATGCGGTGGGGGCTGACTCCGCAGACCTTGATAAGGTAAGCCACCCGGTGAGCGATAACCCTGGTCTTGCCGCTGCCCGGCCCGGCCAGTATCAATACCGGCCCTTCTATTGCTTCTACCGCTTCCCTCTGCGCCGGGTTAAGCTCAGCCAGAATATCCATCTAGCTCATTATAGCATTGGCGGGGGAGGCTTAACAAAGCTGAATAGCTTTAAAATGTGGCTGAAAAATTGTAGAATATAATAAACGCATGACTAATACTGAACCAAGAGGCATAGCCAGCCGGCTCTCAACGCTGGACCGATTTCTCACCCTCTGGATTTTCCTGGCCATGGGGCTGGGGGTAGGCCTGGGCTATTTCGTCCCCAGAGTGGCCGATTTCATCACCTTCTTTCAGGTGGGTACCACCTCTATCCCCATAGCCATAGGGCTCATCCTGATGATGTACCCGCCTCTGGCCAAGGTAAGGTACGAAGAGCTGGGGCGGGTGTTCCGCGACTGGCGGGTGCTGGGATTATCGCTAATACAGAACTGGCTCATCGGGCCGGTGCTGATGTTCCTGCTGGCTGTTCTCTTCCTCGGCTTTATCTGGCCCTATCCCGAGTATATGGTAGGGCTGATTATGATTGGCCTGGCGCGCTGCATCGCCATGGTCATCGTGTGGAACGAGCTGGCCAAGGGGGACACCGAGTATGCCGCCGGCCTGGTGGCGCTCAACTCTATCTTCCAGATAGTCTTCTACTCGGTTTACGCCTATATCTTCATCACCGTGCTGCCCCGGTGGTTCGGGTTGGAGGGGGTGGCGGTACAGATTACCATCGGGCAGATAGCCAAGAGCGTCTTTATTTACCTCGGTATCCCCTTCTTCGGGGGCATGATTACCCGATTCGCCCTCATCAAAGCTAAAGGGCGGGAGTGGTACGAGAAAAAGTTCATCCCCAGGATAAGTCCAATCACGCTGGTTGCGCTCCTGTTTACCATCGTGGTGATGTTCTCACTAAAGGGCGAGATAATCGTTCAAGTACCATTGGATGTAGTTCGTATTGCCGTTCCCCTGCTCATCTACTTCGTGGTTATGTTCCTGGTAGCCTTCTACATGGGTAAGAAGATAGGGGCCGACTACCCCAAGACGACCACTATCGCTTTCACCGCTGCCAGCAACAACTTTGAGCTGGCTATTGCCGTGGCGGTGGCGGTATTCGGCATAAGCTCCGGGCAGGCCTTTGCCGCCGTTATCGGACCGCTGGTGGAGGTGCCGGTGCTAATCGGGCTGGTGAACGTGGCGCTGTACTTCCGGCGAAGGTTCTTTGTTCCGGGAAACAATTCGTAGCTAATTAGCTTCAAAAAAAGGGTGATTATTTTTTTTGGGGAAACAATTCGTGTGTGGTTAGCTTCGGGGATTGTTTCAGGTGTTATGTCAAGCTATTCGAGGGCTAGCCCCTGCTCTACCGCTTTAAAGTCGAAGTGGTGTTCCATTATCTCCAGGAGGCGGGGCAGCTTCTTTTTCTGGTTGAAGCGGGGCTTGCCCAGCGCCATTTCAAGGGTGTTGACCACGGAACCGGTATCGCCTTTGGCCAGGATGATGGGGATGCCCTTGTCTTTGGCGCTGGTGAGCACGGGGTAGGTCGGCTCCACGCCGCCGCTCAAGACCAGGCACCTGGTCGAGGTCTCCAGCGCCGCCAGCTGCATATCGGGGCGGTCGCTCCTGAGCACCGCCGCCTTGTTGGCCAAGCGTCCGAAATAGTCCGGGCCGGAATCGACAACCATCGCCCCCAGCATAAAGCTCTCCACCACCTCTGCCGATTTCCCGGCATCGTTCAGTATTTCGCCCTCAATCCTCTCGGCAATCTCCCCTACCGTCAGCCCGAACAGCACCCTGTCTTCGGGAAGCACCCCCAGCACCGCCGCCCCGCCCGCCCGGGAGGATAGCTGCTCCGAGAGAATATCCAGCCTTCTTACCGGCACCCGGTTGACCACAACGCCCAGCAGGTGCTCACCGAAGCCCCGGTATTTGACGGATAGGTCGGTTTCAGCCAGCTCTGCGGAATACGGTTCGACGACAATAACTTTAGCCCCCAGCGCCTCGACCACCTCGCAGGCCGCCTCAACCGGCTCAGCCCCCGGCCTCAGGCGCCAGACGCCCTCGACAATGACCACGTCCTTGCCCCCGGCGACCTTTTCGTAAGCCTGCTTGATTTTGCGGGCCAGGTCGCCTCCCCTGTCGATGACCGGGCAGAGGTCAGCCACCGTCTCCTTCAGCCTCAGCACCTTCCTGATAAACACGGCGTCGCTATCGACAGCCGCCTTTTCCTTGATATCAGCCACCATCGGCTTGAAATAGCCCACCTTCCTGCCTTCACCATCCAGGTGCTTTGCCAGCCCGGCGCAGACCGCCGTCTTGCCCACACCCGCCTGTAACGAGGTCACATATAAAGCCGCCAAGTTGCACCTCCGGCTACCTTATTATATATAGTGGCTTAAAAGGGGTACCGCCCTATTATAACTTTTTGGGGGCTGGGGGTAAAGAGAGGGGGGGATATTTAATTTAATGTATTGCATAAAGCCAGTAATAGGTGTAGATTATGGACACTTGGTATTAAAGCGAAAATAGGAGGTAACAAAGATGAAAAGTATTTCAGACTTTCAGTTAGGTTTTGCTGATGCCGTGAATTACCAGAGAAGAGAAAACAAAGATCTTTTTAACATTATCTTTGTAAAAAATATTTTTCTTGATATCCTCTGCTCTCCAAGTACCTATTTTCTTATCGGAGAAAAGGGGACAGGTAAAACTGCTTATGCTGTATTCTTAGCAAATAATGTCTTCAAAGAAAATGTATCCGAGTTAAAATACATTGAGGAGACTGACTACCAGAAATTTGTTACATTAAAACAAGAAAAACACTTGCAATTATCTGATTATACAAGTATATGGAAGGTTATTATTCTTCTAATCCTATCGAGAAGCATTAAGAATGAAGAACTAGTCAATAGTCCATTTACCAAAATTTTTAGAATAAAAGCCCTAAACCAAGCTATTGATGATTATTATGCCAATGCTTTTTCCCCTGAAATAATCTATGCTTTGAAATTTGTTGAGGACTCTAAAGTCACTGCCGAGCTAATCGCTAAGTATTTAAGGCTAGGTGGTGATAAAAGTTTAACAACTTCATTTCAAGAATCAAGATTTCAGGTAAATCTTTTATATATTCAAAATCAATTTGAGAACGCCTTAGCAGACTTAAAACTAAAACATAATCATCTATTGTTCATTGATGGAATAGACATTAGACCTGGGTTAATACCCTATCAAGAATATTTGGATTGCATAAAAGGATTAGCGAGTGCTGTATGGAGCCTAAACAACGATTTTCTTTCTCAGATAAAGGGTTCTAAGGGAAGATTTCGTGCTATCTTACTAATGAGACCGGATATTTTCAATTCTCTTGGCCTGCATAACTCCACAAATAAAATACGAGACAATTCTGTATATCTAGATTGGCGCACTAATTATCCAAATCATAGAAACTCTCAGCTATTTCTATTATCGGATAGATTACTCGCTTCTCAGCAAGAAACTGAACTAGAGGTAGGATCAGCATGGGATTACTACTTTCCTTGGAAATCTAAATCAAGAAAACCCAATAGAGATTATGACCCTCCTTTTATTGATTTTCTTCGACTCTCATATTCACGACCTAGAGACATCATTACTATCATTCAACTTCTTCAGGAGGAGCATAAAGAAAAGCAATCAGAGCCTACTTTAACATTTACTGAAGACCTTTTATCAAGCAGTGATTTTCAGACTAAATATTCAGAATATTTAATGGGGGCTATCAAAGACCAATTATCCTTCTATTACAATATTAGCGACTATAATATATTTCTTCGTTTCTTCTCTTTCTTAAATGGCAGGATTGATTTTAACTATTTTCAATACAATCAAACATATATGAAACTCATAAAATACATTGAAAATAATCAGATTGAAATGGTCTGCCCCCCAAAAAGGAGTCCAGTTTTGATGTTAGACTGGAACTGAAAATAAAGGGGGTAATTTATGGCCAAGAAATCGCATTCTCCAGAGTTAATCATCAACAAGCTGCGCGAAGCTGA
>JABMRW010000009.1 GCA_013202445.1 Deltaproteobacteria bacterium
AAGTGACACTTTGGGACACCTCGCCTAGAATTACGAAACCGCTGCTCTACCCCTGAGCTACGCTGGCAATTAAAATCAACTCAAATTATACTCCATAACCCTCATTCTGGTAACTATATGGATAGCCCGCGCCGCCAAGAGGGCAAAGGGGAATAACTCAAGGGCGTATATCTAAAAACCGGCTACTCAAATTCGTCCCTGGCCATGGCCACGAATATCGTGGATAATACCCCCAGTGGGAGCGACCTGAATATAGCTATTATCGAGCCGGCCAGTGCCCATCCCCATCTCCTCCTCTGCAAGGCGAATATCCCGCCGATTATGGGGAATACCGTGGCTACTATATTCAATACCAGGGCAACTATCAGTATAGGTACCACCAGGGGCATGATAAATGACGCGTCTTCAGGGGGCAGGAAGCGCATGATGTCTATGCTGCCAACGGCAAAAAGAGCGATAATCAGCCCTAATGCCCCCAGGCCGTTCAAGCCTCCGGCAATGATGTTGAGGATGCCGGCCGTGGTTGCTTTCCAGGTCCTCGGCGCTGTGGTTGTCATATCAACCTCCTCAAGCGGAATATTACAGTTTCGAGCCAAGTATAGCACAAAAAAGTTATTCATTAACCTCACCCGCTTAGTTACTTTCTCTAGCAACCCACCCCCTTAATCCCCCTCCCTTACAAGGGAGGGGGAAGATTTTTTAGAAGAGGGGCGAAGCCCCTCTTAAACACCCCTTCAAGAAAGTTTTAGAAGCGCAGCTTATGAGAGCGGGAGGGTGGGAAGCAAAACACATTCTAAAAACCGGGCAATCCCCCAGCCAGATTTTATTGACGCTAATATAGGGGTATGCTAGTATAAAAAGCTATGTCGGTAGAGCAAGAGCTGGGCAAATTTTCCCCTCAGAAGGAGATGCTGCTGACCATCGGCGTCTTTGACGGGGTGCACCTGGGGCATAAACACCTTATCGCTCAACTGAAGGAGCTTGCCCGCAAGCAGGGTTATCTAAGCGGTGTGATAACCTTCAGCCAGCACCCCCAGGAGGTGCTCTCACCCCGGACCAAACTGCCCTCCCTTACCGGCATTGACCAGAGAATAGCCCTGCTTAAAAACGAAGGCGTCGATATTGTTCTCCCCCTCCCCTTCACCCCCCAGATAGCCTCCTTAAGCCCGGAACAATTTCTAAGCCTGCTCAAAGAATACCTCAAAATGAAGGGGCTGGTCATCGGGCCCGACTTCGCCCTGGGCAAAGACCGTCAGGGCGATATTGATGCCCTGCGCCGGCTGGGACAGGAAATGGGCTTTAGTGTCACCGTGGTGCCCCCGCTGACCATGGACGGTCAGGTGGTAAGCAGCACCGCCATCAGAAAAGCACTGGCCGAAGGCGATATGAAACAGTCGCGGAAGCTGCTGGGGCGCCCATTTAGCCTGCAGGGACGGGTAGTTGCCGGAGATAAGCGCGGCATGGATTTAGGCTTCCCCACCGCCAACCTAGACGTAGAGCCGGGGCAGGCCCTCCCCGCCGGGGGCGTTTATGCCTGCCGGGCTCATATTGACGGCCGGACCTACTCCGCCATGACCAACATCGGCCACCGTCCCACTTTCGGCGGCGGCCAGCGGATGGTCGAAGTCTACCTCCTTGACTATAACGGTGACCTCTACGGGCGGGAGCTGGCAATAGATATCATCGGGCGCCTCCGTGACGAAAAAAAGTTTGATACCCCGGAACAATTGAAAGAACAGATAGCCGAAGATATAATACAGGGCAAAGACATGTTAAAAACCAGAGGTGGAAGTTAAGCTATGACAAATCTAGACATCGATTATGTGCTGAAACGCGGGGTGGCGGAAATCATTGTCGAAGAAGAAATGAGGGCGCTTTTGCGCTCGGGCAAAAAACTGCGCTTGAAGGAGGGCTTTGACCCCAGCTTCCCCGATATCCATTTAGGTCATATGGTAGCCCTGCGCAAGCTGCGGCAGTTCCAGGAGATGGGGCACCAGATTGTCCTCATCGTCGCCGACTGGACCGCCCAGATTGGCGACCCCAGCGGCATGTCGGTCACCCGCCCCATGCTGACCCTGGAGCAGGTCAAGGCCAACGCCCAAACCTATATGCAGCAGTTCTTCAAGATAGTCGATAAGCAAAAGACCGAAATCAGGTGGCAGAGCGAATGGTTCGACAAATTTACCCTGACTGATATTATCCGGCTCACCAGCAAGTTTACCGTGGCTCAGTTCCTGGCGCGGGACGACTTCAGCGCCCGCTATAAAGCCGAGAAACCCATCGCCATCACCGAACTGCTTTACCCCCTCCTCCAGGCCTACGACTCGGTGGCCATTAAAGCCGATGTCGAGTTCGGCGGCACCGACCAGAAGTTCAACTTCCTGGTGGGCCGGGAGCTTCAGTCCATGGTCGGTCAGCGCCCTCAGCAGTGCTTTATGGTCCCCCTGCTGGTGGGCACCGACGGCAGCCAGAAGATGAGCAAGAGCCTGGGCAACTATATCGGCGTCGCCGAGCCGCCGGAGCAGATATACGGCAAGGCGATGTCCGTCCCCGATAGCCTGCTCTTGAACTACTTTGAGCTGATAACCGATGTCCACGACGCGGAGCTAAAGGAGTTCAAAAAGGGACTGGATAATGCCACCATCAACCCCATGACGTTAAAGAAACGGCTGGCACGGGAAATCATTACCCAGCTCTATAACCTCAAAGCCACCGCCGCTGCCGAAGAGCACTTTGAAAGGACGGTGCAGAGGAAAGAGATGCCGGATGAAATCGCCGAATGCCGCCTGTCTTTCAAAGAGCTGTGCCCCCCCAATATTGAAGTCGGCATTGACTTAAGCAAACTGCTGGTAAGCACCGGCCAGGCCAAGAGCCGCAGCGAGGCCAACCGGCTGATTGCCCAGGGGGCGGTCAGCATTGACGGTGAAAAAGTAACCGGCAATATCATAGAGGTCAAGAGCGGCTGCGTTGTCCGGGCGGGCAAGCGCCGCTTCGCCAGGGTAATTGATACCGATATACCCTAAACCAGCCTGTATAGTACCAGTCCCGCCGGAGCCTTGGGGTAAAAATAGGTCGATTTTCTCGGCATCCGGTCGTCGGCGTCGGCAACAGCCTTGATTACCTCCGGCTTAATCGGCCTTAAGAGAAAGGCAAGCTGGTATTCCTGCTCCAGCACCCGGTTAACGGCATCCCGCCCCTCGTAGCTGAAGGCAAGCACAGCCCCCTCCCCACCGCTGCCCAGCCCCAGCAGCTCCTCCAGTATCACGTGGTCTAACACGCTGACATCCAGCTTCTTATACAGCTCAGAGTGGAAGTAGGGTATCATCTGGCTGGCGGCGGCAAAATCGCGCAGCTTTAGTATCCGCAGGCGGTTTTCGGCCAGCCCGAAAAGGGCAAACCTGACCTCGTCTTTGCCTCCGGCGGCAAGCAGCCGGTCGACTTTGCCCCAGACATCAGGCGCATCGAGCGGCAGTTCCTCAATATCAAATAAAGACTTCAGCTTGGCCGCCAGCTGGCTCAAAGCGGCTTTAGGTATCCCCCCCACCAGCCGGTGCGGCGGTAGAATCAGGACACCGGGGTCGGCAAAATCCACCAGCGCCATCATAACAAAATCATAGGCCTCACCCCCCGATGACGAAACATCGGCGCGCTTCTCCCGCTGGAAAGCCAGCGCGCTCTCGTAGCGGTGGTGCCCGTCGGCTATATACAGCGGCGAATCGGCCAAATATCTGGCAAGCTGGCTGATTATATCGGGCCGGGTGATAGCCCGCAGCTCATGCCTCTCGCCATTGGATTCGCTGAAATCAACTATCGGCTGGCTCTCCCCGGCTTTCGCCAGCAGCGTAGCCACCTGCTCTCCCCGGTCCTCGAACAGGGCCAGAATGGGGCTGGTATTGGCCTGGAGCGCCCAGAGCAGGCTAAAGCGGTCGCCCTTGTGCTCGGCCAGTATCCCCTCATGGGGCCGGACTACCTTCTTATCCCACTCCTCCAGCCTGACCCCGGCGATTATACTGCGGCGCCGGAACTCCTTGCCCTCGTAGCTGAAATAGTGGTCGTGGATATATACCGCCGGCGCCGGGTCGGCCGCCAGGACGCCCTCCGCCAGCCACTGCCCCAGCGTAGCCGCGGAACGGGTATATTTATTATCAGTATTGGTATCCTGGGGTAACTCCCGCCCGGCTTCTATGCGGACAAAGTTATAGGGGCTGCGGTGATAGAGCTCCTGCTGCAGCTGTGGGGTAATAACATCATACGGGGGGCAGATAATGTCGGCCAGGTCTTTAGCCAGCCCCTGGTTATAACGCACTCCCCGGAAGGGACGGATTTCAGCCAAGGTCGCCTCTTTCTATACAGGGGAATTCGGCTAACCTAAGTTTACCGTATAATCTGGAAAGGGACAACCTCCCCAACCCCCTTTATATCTTTTCCCACCCACCACCCTTAAGGGGAAGGGTATTAGATTAATAAATAACCCCGCTACCAGGTAACCAGAATATCCAGTATGGTGTCATCATTCTCAGGGGGCAGGTAATAGTAACCCTGCCTGGGCACTATACACTTGTAATAGCATTCGCCCACTTCCGGGTTAGCCCTCTCATCTGTTATGGCTTCGAAGTAGACCAGCCCCTCATCGATGGTGTCAAAGGCCACTATGGCGTGTCCCGCTATCTCGGGATATACCAGATGAACGATAGCGCAGCGCAGCCCCTCGGCCTCGGCGTTATTGCACACATCCCGGGAAAAGTGACTGCAGACATAAACCCCGTAGTCATCATCGTCATATTCATTATCACTGGTCTTATCCCTTTTAAGAAAGTCAACCGCCTCTTCATAGGTGGGGTCTCTCAGGGTGTAACCATGGCCAAAGCCGGCTTCCAGACCCAGGCTATAACCTTCATCGTAGCCCTCGGTCTGGCCCAGGTCATAGCCCTCGTCGTAACCCTCGGCTTTGCCGGAAATATAGCCATCACTGTAGCCAATCTGCTCCCCCGCGCTATAGCCGATATCCTGGCCCGTTGAATATCCCCGGCCATATCCCGAGGTGTCACCCATGTCATAAGCCACGTAGTAAACGGCATAACCGCCGGCACCTACAAAAACTACTATAGCCAGTGATACGATAACCCATTTTATCCAGCTCATTTTGCCACCCCCCGTTTTATATCTTTTCCCACCCACCACCCTTTAAGGAAGTCCCTTACCCCCACCCCCCTTTGTTATCAAGGTACATTATAGCGGTTTCTCTTTCACCCAGCCACCAGCTTTGCTATACTGGAAATGCAAAGGGGTGTAAAAGTGGATAAGAAAATAGTTATCATCGGTGGTACAGCCTGCGGCCCCAAAGCCGCCGCCAGGGCCCGCCGCTGTGACCAGCAGGCTCAAGTAACCATGGTCGAGCAGGGAGAAAACCTGTCGGTGGCAACCTGCGGCCTCCCCTATTATGTTTCGGGGGTGATTAACAGCCGGCGGGAGCTGTTAACACGCGGCCCCGATTTCTTCAAAGCGGTAATGAATATAGACGTGCTCACCCGGACCAGGGCTGTCGCCATAGACCGTAAAAATCACCGGGTCGAGGTTCTCAACCTGAAAACAGACCGGGCTTCAAATATTGAATACGATAAGCTGGTACTGGCCACCGGCAGCACGCCGGCGGTGCCAGACTTAAAGGGAAAGAACTTAAGCGGAATCTTCACCCTCTCCAAGATAGAGGAGGCGCACGCCATCCGCAATTTAGTCTCACCGCGTAAAATCAAGAAGGCGGTCATTATCGGCGCCGGCCTCATCGGCCTGGAGATGGCGGAGGCGCTTGTCTCCCGGGGGCTGGAGGTCAGCGTCGTCGAGGCGCTGGACCGGGTCCTGCCCGCCCTCCTCGATTTCGAGATGGCCGCCTATGTGGAAAAACACCTGCGGGAAAAGGGGGTAAAGCTCCTGCTCGGGCAGAGTTTAACCGGCTTTGATGGCGATAAAGAAGGCAGGTTAATCAGGGTCATAACCGAAAAAGCGGAACTGGAAGCCGACCTGGCGCTGCTGGCCATTGGCGTCAGGCCCAACACCGGGCTGGCTAAAAGCGCCGGCCTTGACATCGGCGCCACCGGAGGCATCGCCGTCAACTCTCACCTCCAGACCAGCGACCCCGATATCTATGCCGGCGGGGACTGTGTTGAGAACGTCCATCTGGTCACCGGGCGGAAGATACTGGCGCCGCTGGGCTCTACCGCCAACAAACACGGCCGGGTCATCGGCACCAATGTCGCCGGCGGCGATGAGGCCTTCCCCGGCGTGCTCGGCACGTCCATCGCCAAGGTCTTTGAATATAATGTAGGCCGGGTCGGCCTCAGCCAGTCGCAGGCGCAAGCCGCCGGCTACGACGTAGTAACCTCCCTTGTCCCCGGCTACGAACACGCCACCTACTATCCCAAGGGCAAAGAGATTCTGGTAAAGCTGGTGGCGGAAAAATCCAACGGCAAGCTGCTGGGCGGTCAGGTGGTGGGACCGGGCGAAACGGCCAAACGCATTGACGTGCTGGCCACCGCCCTCAGCTTTTCCGCCACCGTTGACGACCTGGCCAATACCGACCTGGCCTACGCCCCGCCCTATAACAGCGCCCTGGACCCGCTGCACAACGCCGCCAACGTCATCCGCAACAAGCAGTCGGGCCTGGCCAGAGCGCTAAACCCTATGGAGGTAGAGAGTAAACTTAAAAGAGGGGACGACTTTATCTTCCTGGACGTGCGCTCGCCGGGCGAGTGGGCGGCCTATCGCATAGAAGCGCCGCAGGCCAGACTTTTACCCCTCAGTGAGCTACGGCAGAATCTCGATAAGCTGCCCGGAGACGCCGAGATAGTCATCTTCTGCCATACCAGCGTGCGCGCCTATCAGGCCCAGCGGATACTGGACGGCGCCGGCTTTAAGGATGTCAAATTCATGGACGGCAGCATCGCCTCCTGGCCCTATGAGCTATCAACGGAAAGAAAAACCCCGGCCGGTGAGTAGTTAGCTCCGGCCAAATGTAATATAATAGCAATCAAGTAATATGGAAGCAGCCAAAGCCAGAGATAGAATAGAAAAGCTAAGAGCGGAAATTAACCACCATAACTACCGGTATTATGTTCTGGACGACCCCGAGGTCGCCGATGCCGAGTATGACGGGTTAATGAGGGAGCTTAAGGCACTGGAGGAGGAATACCCCCGGTTCTTGACCCCCGATTCCCCCACCCAGCGGGTGGGGGCGGCGCCGGTGGAGGCCTTCGGCGTCGTGGAACACCCCCTCCCCCTGCTGTCGCTGGGCAACGCCTTCTCCAACGAGGAGCTGACCGCCTGGTACAATCGTATCTCAAAACTGCTCGACGGCCAGAAATTCAACTTTGCCTGCGAGCACAAGATTGACGGACTGGCCGTGGCGCTGACCTATATCGACGGCAAGATCACCACCGGGGCCACCCGCGGCAACGGCGTGCGCGGCGAGGACATCACCCAGAACCTGAGGACGGTCAGAAGCATCCCGCTTTCTGTGCCCAAAGACGCCCCACCCCGCTTTGAGGTGCGCGGCGAGGTCTTCCTGCCCAGGGCCGGCTTTGAAAAGCTCAACCGGGAGCGGGCTGAGGAGGGGCTGCCCCTCTTCGCCAACCCCAGGAACGCCGCCGCCGGCTCGGTGCGCCAGCTCGACCCCCGTATCACCGCCAAACGCCCGCTGGATATCTATATCTACATGCTGGGCTGGGCGGAAGGCAAAGCCACCCCACCCACCCACTGGGAAACCATGAATTACCTTAAAAACCTGGGCTTTAAGATAAACCCCAATAACCGGCTGCTTAACAGCATCGAGCAGGTCGCCGAATTTCACCACAGCTGGGAGGAAAAAAGGGGAAGCCTCCGCTACGAAGCTGACGGCATCGTGGTCAAGGTCAACCAGCTTGACTTACAAAAAAGGCTGGGAGACGTCGGCCGGGAGCCGAGGTGGGCCATAGCCTACAAGTTCGCCGCCGTAGAAGCCACCACCCTTTTAAAAAGCATTGAAATCAGCGTGGGCCGCACCGGCACCTTAAACCCATACGCCGTACTTGAGCCGGTCTCGGTGGGCGGGGTAACCATCAAACATGCCGCCCTGCACAACGAGGACGATATAAGGCGCAAGGACATCCGCGTCGGCGATACCGTGATTGTGCGGCGAGCGGGTGAGGTGATACCGGAGGTGGTGAAGTCAATCAAGGACAAGCGCATCAATAAAGAGGAGTTCAGCCTGCCGGATAAGCTCTTTGATAAGGGAAAGAAGCGCCCGGCCTGCCCGGTGTGCGGAGCGGAGATATTCCGGCCCGAGGGCGAGGTTATGTACTACTGCTCTAATGCCGCCTGCCCCGCCCAGGCGCAACAGCGCATCGAGCACTTCGCCTCAAGGGGGGCGATGGATATCAGGGGCATCGGCGAATCGCAGAGCGCCATGCTGCTCAAAGAGGGGCTGGTCAAAGATGTGTCCGACCTCTATTACCTGAAAGATAAGAGGGAGCAATTGCTCAATATAGAGCGGATGGCGGAACTGAGCGTAGATAATATGCTAAACGCCATTGATAAGAGCAAAAACAAGCCGCTGGCCAGGGTTATCTTTGCCCTGGGCATACGCCACGTCGGCTCGGAGACCGCCGAAATTCTAGCCCGCCAATTTCACGGAATCGAGGCTCTGTCTAAAGCCTCCAGAGAAGGGCTTATAAACATCGAAGCCGTCGGCCCCAAGATTGCCGATAGCATCATAGCCTTCTTCCACGCCGAAGAAAACCAGCGGATTATCAAGCGCTTAAAAGACGCCGGCGTCACGCTGCAAGAAGAGGCCAAAACGGAAACACTGCGGCTGGCCGGGCAGGAGTTCGTTGTCACCGGCAGGCTGGAAGCCTTCTCCCGCCAGGAGGCGGAAACCAGGATAAAAGCTCTGGGCGGCACCGCCAAGGATAACGTTACCAAAAAAACAAGCTATCTCGTCGTCGGTGCCGACCCCGGCGGCAACAAGCTGGCCAAAGCTCAGGAGCTAGGCACCGGGCAAATCAATGAAAAGGAACTACTCCGTCTTTTAAGGCAGGAATAATAGAAAAGAGGTAAAGATGAAACGTTTCAGCTGGTTGTTAACAGGTCTGGGGGCTCTCTGCCTGATAGCCATTACGCTGGCGGGATGCGGGGCAAACTGCCAGTTCCGGGACTTCTCCTCATACGAGGAGTTTACCCAGTGGCTGCAGGCCAACGACGTCTCCGACCAGCCGATTTGCGACTATGCCAGCGAGTGGTATAACAAGGCTCTGGAGGTACAGGAAGACGCCCTCAATGACGGCTATATCGTTTCGGCCAACTATTACTACGACACGTCTACGGATACATATATAGTGTATTGTGTCACCGTTATCGACGGCAACATCTGGTGCTGGGACCCGGAAACCGACCAGCCGTATGCCGATTACAGCCTGGGAAAGGTAAAGTAACCTAATTTTATGACCAAACTGATTGTCGGTCTGGGTAATCCGGGGCGGGCTTACGCCGCTAACCGCCATAATATAGGCTTTATCTGCCTCAGGCACTTTGCCCGCGCTTTAGCGATAAAGTTCGACCGGAAGAAGGGGCTGGCCCGCATCGGCACGGGCGCGGTGGCCGGCAGTAAGGTCGTTCTGGCCCGGCCCCAGACCTACATGAATAATAGCGGCCAGTCGGTAAGCCGCCTGGTGCGCAAGTTCGCCGTCAACCCAAAAGACCTGCTGGTAATCCACGACGACCTTGACCTGCCCCTGGCTAAAATCCGCGTAAGTTCCGGCAGCGGCTCCGGGGGTCACAAGGGCATTAGCTCCATTATTCAAGAGCTGGGCACCCGGGAGTTCACCCGCATCAGGGTGGGCATCGGAAGGCCGGCTAACCCCAACCCCACCGAGGATGATATTATCGCCTATGTGCTCAGCGATTTTACCCCTCAGGAAAAACAGGCCATCAATCAGATTATACCCAGGGTGACCGAAGCCATCCTCTGCCTGCTCGCCGAGGGGCTGGAACCGGCCATGAATAAGTATAATCAGGGTATTTAGAATCCCACCCCCAATTATCTTTTATTTTTTATATGGAAACCCTATCCCCTTTATCCCCTTCCCCTTGA